>CAJTSZ010000029.1:0-15982 GCA_910578755.1 uncultured Oscillospiraceae bacterium
ACCCTATCAGCTACAACCGCATGGTAAACAGCGGTTTCATCCAGGAGGGACAGCACCTGTTTGAAGGCATTGCCCCAACCATCAGCGGCAACAGCTACGGTTCCTATGATGTAGGCGATGTAGAATACATTGTGCCAGGCATTATGTTTTTCACCACCTGCAAGTCAGTAGCTGCTCAAAACCACCATTGGCAAACCACTGCCTGCGTTGGTTCCTCCATTGGTGAAAAAGGTATGACCAACGCTGCTAAGGTAATGGCCTTGTTTGGCCTGAAGGTTTTGCAGGATCCTTCCATTTACCAGGCCGCCAAAGCCGAATTTGATAAAACCATGAACGGCCGCACCTACCAGTGCCCCATTCCCGCAGATGTTAAAATACCAGAATAAGCTCTGGGAGGGCGAACCGCCCAAACCTGTTTATATGTGGAACAAAACAAAAACCCCCAATACAGGGGGTTTTGTTATGTTATGTTAGATTTGTACTGGCACCTATACTAAAAAATATAGGAATCCAGCAGGGCAGGGATAATTAAGCAAGCGCCGGCCAGTAAGCTGGAACCAATTTTACACACGGTTTGCTCGTCTTCCTGCAATTCGTCAAAAGAAATAATTTTTTCATCCACAAAGTCCACTATATCCTGCTTAAAATGCTTTTTTTTCTTTTTCTTTCTAAATTTAAAATCCACAAAGGGGGATTCCAGCCCATCCAGCTTTAAATAGTTGATCCAGGCCGCCGCCAGCAAAATAATGCCAACGGCCAGGAAAGAAAACTCCGCGGCGGAGTACTGGCTTTGGTTCACATTCACAAAGCGGTCTAACAGCAGCGCCGCTGCCAGCCCCACGCTAAAGCGGGTTACCGCCTGGTATATGATTGGCCGCAGCATATACGGCTTATAAACTTTCCATATTTTTTTCATTGTTCCGTAATCCCCTTCTTTTCTCTGCAACGTACAATACGTCTGTTAGCATACCCTATATGGGCAATTTTGTCAAACAAAAGGAACACACTCCTGCACAAGGGTTGGGCTGTTGGGGCTTACCCAGCCCCAAACCCTGGGCCCTATTCTTTTGACGTCAAAAGAATAGGGGAAGAAAAACGCCGGGGCTGCACCCCTGGACCCCAAATTTGACTGTGGCTCTCAATCAGCGGCGGCAACCGGTGTTTGGGGAGTGTTCAATTATAAAATGGCCACAGGCAAGCAGTATGGCCATGTTACAAGGAACACTCCCCTGCACAACGGTTGGTCTGCCCAAAGGAGGGGGCAGACTACCCGCTTAGCAGCCCTGCCTACGCAGGGCATTACTGAATTTGCGGGCTCTATCGGTTAGAGGCCACAGTCCAAAAGTCAGCACAGCGGGAAGCAAGCCCCACGCTGTGGGGTTACCCGCTGAATTGCTGTTTCTTTTCCATATTTCTTTCTTCGCAGAAAGAAATAGAGGCACAAGTTGGGCTATGCCCAACTTGCTAACTTACAGCGGTATACCGCTGTAAGTTTTGGGGCTGCGGAGGCCCAGTAGCACAGGCTTGGAGGTGAAAGAATAGGCTGGCAAAGGAAAAGCCGGCTCCCAGGAGCCGGCTTCCCAATATGCCTTTATATTTCTTTTCTGTATTCCACCAATTCTTTTTGGTTGCCGTAAACAAAGTGGCCTGGCAATATTTCTTCCCAAACTGGTTTGTCAACAGAATAATCGTGGACAGAAGGGTCGTAAACAAGAAGTTTTTTCTTCTTTTCCACTTCTGGGTCCGGCATTGGAACCGCAGAAAGCAGAGCCTTTGTATAAGGGTGCAGCGGGTGGAGGAACAACTCCTCGGCCTCTGCCAGCTCTACAATCCTGCCCTTATGAATAACCGCAATTCTATCGGAAATAAAGCGAACAACGGATAAGTCATGGGCAATAAACAGGTAGGTTAAATTCTTTTCCCTTTTCAGGTGGTTCAGCAGGTTCAGCACCTGGGCGCGGATGGAAACGTCCAAAGCGGAGATTGGCTCATCTGCTACAATGAACTCCGGTTCCATTACCAGGGCCCGGGCAATACCGATACGCTGCCGCTGCCCGCCGGAAAATTCGTGGGGGAAACGGGAAGCAAATTCCGGCAGCAGGCCCACTTCCCGCAAAGCCTTTTGAACCTTTGCTTCCCTGTCTGCCTCGTCCTGATACAGGTGGTGGTTAATTAAGCCTTCGGAAATAATGTAGTCCACCTTGGCGCGTTCATTTAAGGAAGCCATTGGATCCTGGAAAATCATTTGGCATTTACGAATAACCTCTTTGTCCAGCTCCTTGGAAATTTTACCGTTAATTTTTTTACCGCTAAGGTAAATATCCCCTGCGGAGGTTGGGTTAATTCTTAAAATAGCGCGGCCAATGGTTGTTTTACCGGAACCGGATTCCCCTACCAGGGAAAAGGTTTCGCCTTTGTAAATGTCAAAATTTACATGGTCTACGGCAACAAACTTTTTACGGCCGGTGCCAAAGCTGATTTGTAAATCTTTTACTTCAATTAGTTTTTCTCTTACTGCCATGCCATTACCCCCTTGCTCTCATTTTCTCACGCAGGCGGCGGATGGCCTCTGGCTGCTCGATTTTAGGAGCCCGCGGGTCCAAGTACCATGTTTTAGCCTGGTGGGTTTCAGAAATGCTGAAGAACGGCGGCTCTTTTACAAAGTCAATAGCCAGCGCCTGTTTGTTGCGGGGGGCAAAGGCATCGCCCTGGATTGTGTTAAACAGGTTGGGTGGAGTACCTTCAATGGAAGGCAGTTCCTCACCTTTTACACCCAGCTGAGGCAATGCGGAAAGCAAAGCCCAGGTATATGGATGCCATGCGTCGTAGAAAATTTCGTTAACCAGGCCAAATTCAATAATTTGGCCTGCGTACATAACCGCCACACGGTCAGCCACATTGGCAACAACGCCCAGGTCATGGGTGATGTAAATAACTGTCATGTGCAGTTCAGACTGCAGATTACGGATCAAGTCCAAAATTTGGGCCTGAATGGTAACATCCAAGGCGGTGGTTGGTTCGTCGCAGATTAAAATCTGCGGACGGCACGCAACTGCAATAGCAATAACCACACGCTGCCGCATACCACCGGAAAACTCGTGGGGGTATTGGTTATAGCGGCGTTCCGGGTCAGGAATACCTACCTTTTTCAGCATTTCCAGGGCTTCTTTTTTGGCTTCCTCGCCTTTTAGGCCCTGGTGCAGTTCAATACTTTCCTGAATTTGCTTGCCGATTTTTTTCAGCGGGTTCAGGGAGGTCATTGGATCCTGCATAACCATTGCTATTTTTTTACCGCGGATGTCCAGCCACTCTTTTTCTGTTTTGAATTTGGAGATATCCTGCCCGTTGTATGTAATGCTGCCGCCGGTAATACTCCCGTTGGCATCCAGCATACCTACAAAGGACTTGGTAAATACGGACTTACCGGAGCCGGATTCACCAACGATTGCCAGGGTTTCCCCTTCGTACAAGTCCAAAGAGCATTTTCTAATAGCTGTTAACTTACGGCCACGTAAGCTGAACTGGATTTCCACATCTTTAGCACTTAAAATTGGTGTTTTTGCCATGTGTATGCGTCCCTCCTGTTCTTTATACGTGATTTCGTGGGTCAGAAGCGTCAGAGAATGCGTTACCAATGAGGTAGAACGTAACCGTAATAACGGAAACGATAATTGCCGGGAAAATCAGCAGATAAGGATAATCCAGGAAGAAGGTACGCGCATTTCTAAGCAAAATGCCCAAAGATGGTGTGTTGATGTCAAGGCCAAGACCAAGGTAAGACAGCATGGATTCCATACTAATTGTGCCAGGAATGGACAATGCCAGCCTTAAAATTATAACACTGATTAGGTAAGGCAGGATATTCTTTACCAAAATACGGCCAATAGAGGTGCCCAAGCTGCGGGAAGCCAGGTTGTACTCGCGGTCGCGGTACATTAAAACCAGGTTTCTTACGTTGCGGGCCATTACCAACCAGCCAAAGCAAATTAAGGCTGTTGCCATAATAGTAAAGCTTTGGCCAATGAGCAATGCTATTAAGGTCATATAAATGATAGTTGGGATATTGTGGATAATGTTGTAAATTTCCGTAATCAAGCGATCCAACTGGCGCACATAACCCCAAATACAGCCAATAGTAATACCAACAATACATTCACCAATGGCAACAATTACCGCCAGCTTAATGGATGTTTGGGAAGCATACCAAACCTGGCTCCAGTAGTCGCGGCCAATGTTATCGGTACCAAACCAGTATTCACCGTTGGGGGAGATAAAGGCCTTGGAGGTATCTGGAATCAGTTCATCGTACTGGTATTTACCAATAGCCAAAGCGACAAAGGAGAAAATAACCAGCGCCACAAATAAAAAACTCAGAATTACAGCGGATTTCTTCTTCAGGAAGTTTTGGAAAACGGATTTCCAGTAGGAGTAATCGGAATAACCGATCATCTCGGCAGCTTCCGGGGAATATTCCACGAACTGAAACAGCTCATCTTCATTTTCAATAGTCTGTGTTACGTTTTTTTCTTCTGTGTTCATTATCTGGCACCTCCTTTGTCAGCCAACTTAATTCTTGGGTCAACAATCATCATCAGAATGTCGCCGAAGAATACGCCCAAAATACTTAGGCCGGAGTACAGGATTACCAAAGCCTGCACCACGCTGGTATCGTAACGGTTAATAGAGTCGGTGAGCAGGGGGCCCATCCCAGGAACAGAGAAGAAACGCTCTACCAACAAAGAACCGCTGATGGTAAGCATTAAGGACGCAGGAATGTACTGTGCAAGCGGTACAAAGGCATTACGCAGTACATGGCGCACCATAATGCTTTTGGTGGAAAGACCTTTTACACGGGCCAGCTTAATGTAGTCCTTGTTGATTTCGTCAATCATATACCTTCTGGTCCACAGTGCATAATAAGCAATGGAACCCATGGAGAGGCAGACGATTGGCAAAATACTGGAGGGGCCTGGGTTTCTGGTGGAGTACATGGAAGGCAGCCCCAAAACCAGCGACCCAAAGATAAGTATTAGGGAGTAGGATACCAAAGGCGGCACAGCGTTTACAAAAATAGTGTAGGCTGTACCGATGTGATCCGCTATCCTGTCCTTATGGCGCGCCTGGATAATACCGATGGTAACGCCAACAACAAGGGAAATACCTAAAGAGATAATACCAAGTTTCATAGAAATTGCGAATTTATCTGCAATCAAAGCCGTTACATTTACACCGTTTTGAATTCTTCGGGACTGACCGAAATCACCCCGGAGTAACTGCCCATAAAAACGGAATAACTGCGTTGGCATAGGGTCAAGAAGGCCGGCAGCCTGAAGCTGGTCGTGCCGCTGCTCGTCGGACAATTTCATCAACTGATCTTCAGTGAAGTAATAGTCAGTTGGCAGCAATCTCAACAGCAGAAATACGATTGTTACTACTATCAAGACTGTTACAACGGATTGTAACAGTCTTTTAACAGTATACTTAAACATAAATTAGAACCTACTTCGCTTCTTTTGCTGCTTTAAAAGCGGCAATTTCTTCAGCAGTATAGGCTTCTGTTGAAGTTTCCCAGTTTTTAATTTTGTCGTTGCAAGCGCCGAACATAGCGTTCATTGTGCTGTGGATATTGTACTTGGTGAGGCAGAAGCCCATGGAGTAGTTACATGGCAATACCAAGCCGTGTTGCAGCATATAAGCCTCTGCTTCTGCGTAAGCGTTGTAACGGGCGTCTGTATTGTCTGTAATTTTGTCAGCTTCTTCAACCATTTTTGTAAATTCTTTGTACTGGTCGAGGAGGGCTTTTGTTGCTTCGGTTTCCTGAACATCGTTGATGTTGGAGTAAGCAGTGGAATACCAAGCGTTGTCGTTGCCGTAGGTTTCCTGGCCAAGGTAGTTTTGCGGGTCGCCGTAGTCAGCGCCCCAGCCGTTGATTACGAAAGACTGTAAATGCGGGTCGCGAACTTCTTTGTTTTGAGAAGAAACGTAAGTATTGATGTTCAGCTGAACATAGTCGGAGCCAAGGCTGGATTCGAAGCAGTTTTTCAGCACGTTGGCGCTGTCCAAAGAGGTTTGGCTGGAAGCAAGGATGTAGTAGTCAAACTCAATTGGGAAGGTTACGCCCAAAGCAGTAAGTTCTTCTATAGCCTGTTTTTTGTATTCTTCCGCTTTTGTTTTGTCCAAACGAACCATGGTTTCGCCGTTAGCATTTCCAAGGCCGATTTTTTCTTTTACCAAGTCAACGTAGTCCTTACCGTCGGTGGTATAAACTAAGCCCTTCATGGTGTAGAAGTTATTTTCGCAGGACAGTGGATCCAGTGTGTTGGTACGTTTGTAGTATTCCTTTATATCCAGGCCGTAGCGCAGGGACAGACGGAATGCTTCGTTAGCAATGGCGGTGTTCCAGTTAGTATCCAGAGTACCATCTTTTTTCATTTTATTGTAGTTCCAGTGGAACTGGTAGGAGTATTTGCTCAGCAGGGAATTTGCCATGTAGTCATGGTACTGGTGGTTGGGGTCACCGCTGATGGTTTTTACGTTGGATTCTGACAGGGCAACATAGTCAATTTCCCCGGCCTGGTACAGCTGGTATGCAACGTCGCTGGACTCTACCATTTTAATGGTAACTGTGTCAAACAGCTTGCAGTTTTTATCCCAATACTCAGGGTTTTTGGTGAAGATTTTTTCGTTGCCCTGAATATAGGAGGTCATGGTGTAGCAGCCGTTGTACCACATATCGGTATTGTTCATGGATTTAAAGCCTTCCACACCCAGCTGGTCAATCAGAGCCTGAGAAGCCGGATACAGGCAAACGTAAGGAGCCAGTGTATCGAAATAAGGTTTTTCGATGAGGCAGGTGTAAACCACAGTGTAGTCATCCGGGGTGGCAAGGCCAACCAGCTCACGGAATTTAGAGCCTTCACCAGCGGTCAAAGCAAACGCCTCTGCTTCTGGAAGTTCTTTGGTGTATTCGTAGTATTCTTTTGCACCTTTAATCATTTCAATAGGCATGGAGGTGTTGCTGGAGCTGTTTTTGTGGTAGTTGAGCACCCATTCCAAACCGGTAGCAAAGTCCTGGGCATTGCAGTCTGCCATAACTTCGCCGTTCATGTTTACCCATTTTGCGTCGTTGCGCAGTTTAAAGGTCCAGGTTAAGCCGCCGTCCTCGGTACCCCATTCGGTGGCAATGGCAGGAGCCAGCTCACCCTTTGGTGTAACTTCCAGCAGGCCGTCATACAGGTTAGTTAAGTTTTCAAAGTCCTCTGCTCTTTGGGAGTACAAGATGTTGAAGGTTTCCAGCTCACGGCTGGCAACTTTGGAAATAACCAGGTCTTTAATTTCGTTTTTAGAAGCTGTTGTTTTGTCGCCGCCTTTGTTTTCGGTAGCTGTGCTGTCAGTGGTTGTGCCGTTGCCCTGGTTATTATCGGCAGCCGGTTTGTCACCGCTGGAAGTACAGCCAGTCAGCGCCATGGCAGCTGCCAAAGCCAAAGCTAAGGCTTTTGAGATTGTTTTGTTCATAATTTTCCTCCTTCGCATATTTGCCCCCTTGGGGACAAAAATACTTTGCAGTTTAATAAAATAAGCCATATTGGGTAATATGACCTATTTGGTAAAATAAAAAAACTATAAAATAGCCCATAACTACTTTTGTCATATCTTTTAAAGATATGACATTTTTTGATATCAAAAAATTATAGATTTATTAGTGAACTGTGGAAATATTTGTTATACCAAGAATACCAAATTTATAGATAATTGTCAATAATATATATATATTTCCACTTTACTTGAATATCTGTGTATATTTTTCATAAAACTTTTTTTTGGCAACGCTTATGGGCCGTATTGTTTGGCATAATCATGCCTTTTTTCCCTAATTTTTTCATTTTCATTATTACCTGATATTGGTTAGTTTTGAAATAAATTTTCTTATTCGATAATTTTTTAACTAATTTTTTTCCATGTTTTATATATAAAATAACATTATTTTTCATGCATAATGTTGTTTATTTTACTTTTATCATAATACATCTTTGTACTGCTGCTGCTTTTATACATTCCTGTATTTATATTTTATGCAGTTATTTACGGAAAACTTGCTTTTTTATTGTCCAAAAGGGGCTGCTGGCATTGGTTATTATTACTTTCAGGCTCCTTTTGTTTCTGTTTGTTTTGCTACCACAAAGGAGACACTAGCCTTTACGAACATTTTTTGTATAAAAAAGCCAGCCTTCCGGCTGGCTTATGTACTGTATTCCCTATGCAATGTAGGCATACATTGCATTTGCATTGTAGGCGTTACATTGCATTTGCATCCACACCTGATAAATACTTATCCATAGCGGACATAATATCCTCCAGGCAGCCTGGGGTAAATGGGCCGCGCAGGTTACCCACCTGCATCAGCTTACGGAAAGGCAGGGTGCCGCCGCATTTGCACATAGCAAGGTAGTCGCTCCAGGCAGTTGGGTCCTTTTCCTGGCTGCGCTTCCAAAATTCCAAAGCACAAACCTGTGCCAGGGTATAGTCGATGTAATAGAATGGGCTGCCAAAAATATGGCCCTGCTGGAACCACCAGCAGCCTTTTTCCAAAATGTCGCAGCCTTCATAGTCCTTATGGGGCAGGTACTGCTTCTCCAGGCTCCTCCAGGCTGCTTTTCTTTGGTCGGGGGTCATATCCGGGTTGGCGTACACTTCATGCTGGAAATGGTCCACCAGAACGCCGTAGGGGATAAATTTGGCGGTGCTGCCCAGGTGGAGGTAGTGATATTTATCCGTATCCTCTTTAAAGAAGTTTTTGCTCCAGGGCCATGCGAAAAATTCCATGCTCATGGAGAAAATTTCGCAGCTTTCCAGGGTTGGCCATACACATTCCGGCACGCTGATGTCCTTGGACTGGTACACCTGGAAGGCATGGCCAGCCTCATGGGTGAGGACGTCGGCGTCGCCGCTGGTGCCGTTAAAGTTGGAGAAAATAAAGGGAACCTTGTAGTCCGGCAAGCTGGTGCAGTAGCCGCCCCCTGCTTTGCCTGGCTTGCTTACCAGGTCCATGAGTTCACCGTTGACCATAACGTCAATAAATTCGCCGGTTTCCGGGGACATTTCGTGGTACATGCTTTGGGCAGCGGCAACCATTTCCTCCGGTGTTCCCTTTGGCGTTGGGTTGCCGGTGAGGAACTCTATCTTTTCATCAAAGTAGCGTAGGCGGTCCACACCAAGGCGCTGCTGCTGCTCCTTGTACAGCTTGTTGGCCATAGGCACCACATGCTCAATTACTTGCTTGCGGTAGTTGGCAACATCCTGTTCGTTGTAGTCAAACCGGCTCATGCGGATATAACCCAGCTCTATAAAGTTTTTAAAGCCCAGCTTTTTGGCAATAGAATCCCGCAGGTGGACCATTTTGTCGTAAATATCGTCAATTTCTTTTTCATGCTGTACAAAAAAGCCTATGCGCGCGTCATAAGCCCTGTGGCGCAGGTCCCTGTCCTTGGACTCTGTAAGGGCCTTTAACTGGGAAAGGTTGTAGGTTTTGCCCTCAAACTCAATTTCTGCGGAGGCCAGCAGCTTTTCATAAGCGCTTTCCAGCTTATTTTCTTCCTGTAAATCGGGGATAATATCCTCCCGGAAGGATTTTTCCGCATATTCCGCAGTTTTAATAAAGGTTTCGGGCAGCATCGGGCGCAGTCCCTCCAAAAACGGGCAGTTCAGCACTGCCTTGTACAGTTTAGATTCGATGTTCTGGTACAGTGGGGAGTACTCGTTCCAGTAATCGTTTTCTTTATCATAAAACGGGTCTTTTGTATTGATGGTATGGCGGATATTGCTTAAGGTGGACATTGTGTTGTAGTGGCTGCGCACCTTATTGATTTCGCCGAAAACTTTCATAAACTCTTCTGTATTGGCGCTGGCGGAAAGCTGCCCCAGCAGCCCTTCCATTTGGGCCTTAATGGCTTCGTAATCCGGGCGCTGGTAGGGGTATTCATGGAATTTCATGTGGGTTCCTCCTTGCAATATTAGTTTTTACAGGGCCACAGGCCGGATGGCCTGCAGGTTTTGCTGTATTTCCCCTGCCTTATGATTATACACCCTTTGGGGAAGCATTTGCAATGCTTCCCCTGCCCTATTTTTGTGGGATCGCCAAGCCCAGCAACAGAGGTTTAGAAGTGGCCAACCGCTTCCAAAAGAAAGCGCGGCACGTGCAGCGAGGCATAAAAAAAAGGGGGCCTGTTGGGCTCCCCTTCTTCCTTTTTATTGTTCTGCTACGCGTAAGCGCACAATGGCGCGCTTGAGCCTTGCTTCCTGCACCTTTTTTTCCACTGGGTCCAGCTGGCCCGCCAAGGCCTTTTCCGCCTTTTCCTTGGAAAGCTGGGCCCGGGCTTTATCAATATCCGGGGCCCATTCGAAGGTGGACGCCAAAATACGCACTTCGTTTTTTGTTACCGTAAGCATACCGCCAATGCAGGCCGCCGTTTTGGGCTGGCTTTCGCCGGCTACGGCCACCTTTGCCTGGCCCATACCTAACGCGGTAATATATTGGGCGTGGTTTGCCATAATGCACACATCGCCGGTGATGGAGCGCACCACTACTTTTTCGGCTTGGGCGTCAAAGCAGGGGCCATCGGGGGTGACAATTTGAAGATGAAAGCTCTTCATAATTTATTCCCCTTTCTTCGCTTTTTCTACCGCCTCTTCAATAGTGCCTACAAACAGGAAGGCAGATTCCGGAAGGTCATCATACTTGCCTTCAATAATTTCCTTAAAGCCGCGAATGGTTTCCTTTAATGGAACGTACTTACCTTCCATACCGGTAAATTCTTCCGCTACAGTGAAAGGCTGGGAGAGGAAACGCTGTACCTTTCTTGCGCGGGAAACAACCAGTTTATCCTCTTCGCTAAGCTCATCCATACCCATAATGGCAATAATATCCTGCAATTCTTTGTACCTTTGCAGGATTTTTTGCACGGAACGGGCAACCTCATAGTGTTCCTGGCCTACAATATCCGGGCTTAAAATACGGCTGCTGGATTCCAATGGGTCTACCGCCGGGTAAATACCCAGGGAAGAAATGGCACGGCTTAATACGGTGGTAGCGTCCAAGTGGGCAAAGGTGGTGGCTGGGGCGGGGTCGGTTAAGTCGTCCGCCGGCACGTAAACCGCCTGTACCGATGTAATGGAGCCCCGCTTTGTAGAGGTGATGCGTTCCTGTAATGCGCCCATTTCGGTAGCCAGGGTAGGCTGGTAGCCTACGGCGGAAGGCATACGTCCCAACAGCGCGGATACTTCGGAACCGGCCTGTGTGAAACGGAAAATGTTATCGATAAACAGCAGCACGTCCTGGCCCTCTTTATCACGGAAGTATTCCGCCATAGTTAAGCCGGAAAGGGCTACACGCATACGGGCCCCTGGGGGTTCGTTCATCTGGCCGTATACCAGGGCAGTTTTGTTAATAACACCGCTTTGCTGCATTTCGTTGTACAAGTCGTTGCCTTCACGGGTACGTTCGCCAACGCCGCTGAATACGGAAAGGCCGCCGTGCTGTTTGGCAACGTTGTTGATCAGTTCCATAATCAATACGGTTTTGCCTACGCCAGCGCCGCCGAACAGGCCGATTTTACCGCCCTTAGCGTAAGGGGCGATTAAGTCTACTACCTTGATACCGGTTTCCAAAATTTCGGTGGTGCTTTCCTGCTCCTCGTAAGTTGGGGCCTTGCGGTGGATTGGCCACCGTTCCTCTGTTTGAGGGGCCGGCTTGTTGTCAACCGGTTCCCCAAGCAGGTTAAAAATACGGCCCAAGGTGGCGCTGCCTACGGGAACGGTAATGGGGCCTTGGGTATCCACAGCCTTTGTACCCCGCACAAGCCCGTCGGTAGAGCTCATAGCAATACAGCGCACCACATTGTCACCGATATGCTGGGCCACTTCGGCAGTCATTTTTTTGCCGTTATTTTCAATTTCAATGGCGTTCAGCAGGTTCGGCAAATGACCGTCCGCAAACTTAATGTCCAGTACAGGGCCTATAATTTGAACCACTGTACCAACGTTTTGCTGGTTCATGTGCATATCTCCTTTACTTTATTCAGAAAAGCCCGGTTAGCCCTGCTCGGCGCCGGCCACAATTTCTGTAATTTCCTGAGTAATTGCTCCCTGGCGGGCGCGGTTATACTTCAGGTTCAGGTCCTCTATCATTTCCCCTGCGTTTTTGCTGGCTGCGTCCATAGCAGTACGCCGGGCGCCCAGCTCCGAAGCCCAGGATTCGCACAGGGCGCCATACACCAAGCCGGAAATATACTCCGGAACAATGGCGTCGTAAACGGCCTCGCTGCTGGGCTCGTAAATAATCAGGCTTTGGGGGCCGTTGTCCTTAGCCTGGGTTCTGTCGTAGTAAATTGGCAGCACCTTCAGCACAGCCGGGTTTTGTGACAGCATGGAAACAAAGTTGGTATAGCCTACATACAGCTCGTCAAACTGCCCCTGCTCAAAACCATTGGACAAACGCTTTGCAATAACAAAGCAGTCGCTGATAGAAACCTCCTCGGCTACGGCAAATTCTTTGGTCAAAATTTCATAACCGCGGCGTTCACAGTATTCCACCGCCTTTTTGCCAATGGGCAGCACGCACACCGGTTTTTCTTCCATATGGGCGGCCACTGCCTTAAACAGGTTGCTGTTGTAGCCCCCTGCCAAGCCCCTGTCGCCTGCAATTACAACATAGCAGGTTTTTTTCACGGCCCTTGGGGTTACAAAGGGGGAGGCAAAGTCGGTATTGCTGTAGGCAATATCCGCCAAGGCCTGGTGCATTGTGTTAAAGTAGGGGCGGCTACGCTCCACGCGCTCTCTGGCTTTCCGCAGTTTGGAGGAAGCCACCAGCTCCATGGCTTTTGTAATTTGCATGGTGCTTTCAACACTTTTAATTCGGTTTTTAATATCCTTCATGGAAGCCCCTGCCATAAAAAGCTCCTTTCCGCCTAAGTGGCACAAATTCGGGGAAGAATGGCTTTTCCCGTTATCTTGCGTTTAAAAAGGACGCCTTAAACTGGCCGATGGCCTCCTCCAGCTTGGCGGCGTTTTCCTTGGAAAGGTCGCCTGTCTGGTGGATCGCATCTATAATATCCTGGTGTTTCTCCTCCATAGCTTCAAAGAGGCCCTGTTCAAAGGCGGCAATGTCGCCAACCTCTACATCCTCCAGGAAGTTGTGGGTAACCGCATAAATGATTGCTACCTGAAGGGCAACGTCAACGGGGTGGTTACGGTCCTGCTTCAGAATTTCCACAATGCGCTCGCCCTGAGCCAGGCGGCGTTTTGTATCGGCATCCAGGTCGGAACCAAACTGGGAGAAGCTCTGCAGCTCCCTGTACTGGGAGTACAGCAGCTTCAGGCTGCCCGCTACCTTTTTCATCGCTTTAATTTGGGCGTTACCGCCTACACGGCTTACAGAAATACCCGGGTTTACCGCAGGCATAACGCCGGAGTGGAACAGCTCGGACTCCAGGAAGATTTGCCCGTCGGTAATGGAAATAACATTTGTAGGAATGTACGCAGAAACGTCGCCGGCCTGGGTTTCGATAATTGGCAGGGCGGTAATACTGCCCCCGCCGTATTCGGGAGCCACGCGGGCTGCACGCTCCAGCAAACGGGAGTGGAGGTAGAATACGTCGCCGGGGTAAGCCTCACGGCCTGGCGGACGGCGGATGAGCAGGGAGAGGGCACGGTAAGCTACCGCGTGTTTAGAAAGGTCGTCGTAAACGATTAAAACATCCTTGCCTTGGTCCATAAAATATTCGGCCATAGCGCAGCCGGCATAGGGGGCTATGTACTGCAATGGGGCCAATTCGCTGGCGGTGGAGGAAACAACAATGGTGTAATCCATAGCGCCGTTTTCCCTCAGGTTTTCAACCAGCTGTGCCACGGTAGAGTTTTTCTGGCCGATGGCAACATAAATGCAAATAACATCCTTGCCTTTTTGGTTGATGATGGTATCTGCGGCAATAACGGTTTTACCGGTTTGCCTGTCGCCGATAATCAATTCACGCTGGCCTCGGCCAATAGGAATCATGCTGTCAATGGCTTTAATACCTGTTTGCAGCGGCACGGAAACGCTTTTTCTTTCAATAATGCCGGGGGCGTTGCGCTCAATGGGGCGGTATTCCTTCGCCTCAATGGGGCCTTTGCCGTCCAAGGGCTGGCCTAAAGCGTTTACTACGCGGCCAATCATGCCCTCGCCTACCGGTACGGAAACAACCTTGCCGGTACGTTTTACAACGTCGCCTTCCTTAATGCCTTCGTCTGAACCAAGAATAACAATGGATACAGAGTTTTCCTCCAGGTTCAGAGCCATGCCAAACTCCCCATTAGAAAACTCCACCAGTTCGTTTGCCATACATTTTTCCAGGCCGTGGGCGCGGGCAATACCGTCGCCAACCAGTATAACGGTGCCTGTTTCGTTTTGCTCTATTTTACTTTCGTAATTTTTAATTTGTTCTTTAATTACGCTGCTTATTTCTTCTGGACGTAAGTGCATAGTCTCACCAACTTTCCTGTTCCGTAATAATAATGTTACGCTTTTGCCTCAAGCAGGCTTTGGCGCAAAGCTTCCAGCTGCTGCTTTACGCTGCCCTCGTACTGGGCGCCCTGCATTTCCAAGCGAACCCCGCCAAGGATGGCCGGTTCCACCTTATTTTGCAGCAGTATGGTTTTGCCGGTCATGGCCTCCAGCTTTTCCTTCAGCTGCTGGGCCAGCTGGCTGCTTAAAGGCACTGCGGTTACAGCGGTAACCTCCTCAATGCCTTTATCCTGGCAGTAGCGTGCTTTAAATTCCTCTGTGCATTCCGGGAACTGGTTCACGGTGCCGTTTTCTGTGAGAATTTTTAAAAAATTCACCACATTCTGCTGTACCTTGCCGCCAAAGGTGTTATCTATTACAGCAAGGCGTTCTTCCTTTTGCAAGGTAGGGGTTAACAGCAATTTGGAAAACTGGGGGTTTTCCAAAAACAGGCTGCGGATTGCTCCCAGCTCCTCCAACGTCTCGGCCGAGGTGTTCTCTTCCACGCTCAGCTCGTACAGTGCGCCGCCATAGGTTTTGGCTACTTCTGTCATGACGCTTCACCTACATTTTTAATAAATTCCTCAATGAGTTTTTCGTGGTCCTTAGCGGAAATTTCCCGTTCTACAACCTTAGAAGCAATCTCCACTGCCATGCCGGAAATTTCACCCTTAATTTCACTGATTGCTTTCTTTTTCTCCTGGGTAATTTCTGCATCGGCCCGTGCCAAAATGGCAGCTGCTTTTTGCTGGGCGTCGTTTACCAGTTCATCGCTGCGGCGCTGCGCCTGCTGGGAAGCGGTTCTTAAAATTTCGCCGGCTTCCTCCTTGGCCTTGGCCATGTGCTGCTGGTAATCGTCCCGCAGGGCCTGGGCTTCTTCCTGGGCCCTTTGAGCGTCGCTGTACAACTTATCCACTTCCTGCTGGCGCTTTTCCAAAATGGACATCACCGGTTTAAACAGGAATTTTTTTACTAAAAGAAATAAAATAAGCAGGTTGCCCCATTGGAAAATAATATTCCAGGGCACAATAGACACGAACTCTAGGTTCTGTCCCATGTGAGAATCCCCCTTTCTTTACAGTAGTCAGAGCCTCTCACTATTAAAGTTTTCCGATGAATGGGTTAACGAACAGCAGAATCAGCGCTACAATGAAGCCGTAAATACCGGTGGTTTCTGCAACGGCACAACCAAGCAGCATGGTGCTTGTAACGTCGCCCTTAGCTTCTGGCTGGCGGCCAATAGCTTCACATGCTTTACCTACAGCGTAACCTTCACCAATACCAGGGCCAATACCGGCAATCATAGCCAAACCTGCGCCTACTGCGGAACAACCTAAAACAATTGCTTTTTCTAACATAATTTCTTTCCTCCTAAATATTGTGCTTTAATGAAAAATAGTTGAGCGAAGCAAAACTATTTTTTGTGCATAAAGCGGGAAGGCCGGG
>CAJTSZ010000029.1:16082-19717 GCA_910578755.1 uncultured Oscillospiraceae bacterium
TAAAGCGGGAAGGCCGGGAAGGCCGTATCCGCCTGCACATTACATTTTTTATTGTGGAACAATAAAAAATAGTTGAGCGAAGCAAAACTATTTTTTGTGCATAAAGCGGGAAGGCCGGGAAGGCCGTATCCGCCTGCACATTACATTTTTTATTGTAAAACAATAAAAATGGACAAACATTGCGGTACCCGGCGTTTTAGTCCTCCTCTGGGTCAGCGGCAGCAATATACATCATGGTAAGCATGGTGAAAATGTACGCCTGCAAACAGCCGGAAAACAGGTCAAAGTAAATGGAAAGTATTGCGGGAATACCCAGCTGGAACAAGGGGATATTTCCCAAAAACCCTGGCAGCCAGCCCAAAACAATATGGCTTAACGCGGCAAGGGCTGCATAAACCAAAGTAGTAATTACACTGCCGGAGGCAACATTGCCAAAGTGACGGAATGCCATAGAAATTGGGGTTGCAATTTCACTGATAATGTTAAACGGCGTCAGAACAAAAATAGGCTCTGCAAAACCCTTGAAGTAACCGCCCACGCCGCCGGCCTTTATTTTGTGGTAAGTAATGAGCACAAAAACAACCAGCGCCCAGGCAAGCTCGGTACTTAAATCGGTTGTAGGGGAAAACGCCCCTAACAGGCTGCTTAAGTTGGATAGCATGGAAAGTGTGAACAGCGTAGCAACAAAAGGGGTAAAGTGGCTAAATTTTTTGCCCATATTCCCCGTAACAAAGCCATGGGCTGTTTTTACCAAAAATTCGGCCACGATTTGTTTTTTGCTGGTTGCATGCACCTTCATGCCATGGGTAAGCCAAGCGCACAGCCCAACAATTACCGCCATAATAATCCAGGTATTCACAAGGCTTTCCGTAATAGGGATGCCCCCCAAAACGGGAATTGTATAGTATATTTTCGCTCCTTGAATAGCCAAATCTCCCATTTAAGATTTTTCCTCCTTTCCTGCAAATTTTTGAAACAGGCCCATAAAAAAAATGGTGACCCGTGGAAACAGAAGCGGGCAAGCTACCGCCACCCAATGCAGCGCCGGTACAGCGAAGCCGCAAAACAGCACTAACATTTGGAACAGCATACGCATGGAATAAGAAAACTGCATAATAGCGCGGGAGCGTTTTTCATTGCCGGGCTTTGTTGCTTTTTGTACCGTAAGCCCCAGCAAAAAAAAGTTCAGCACAGCCGCAACCGCGCCTAAAAGGCCGCTGACCGCCACCATAGGCGTAAATTTCCCTATTACAGTAAACACTGCAAGCATGACCGCCGTAAGGGCTGCCGTGCCTGTGGCAATGTGGGCTGTTTCCTGCCACACAGCCTTCTGTATTTTCATTTGCCTATCACCACCTGTCGTTAAAAGAGGAGGGCCCCTCTTTATTTTTTTTACCTGCCTGTTTGTTGGCAAGGCGTATAAACCCCACCAAGCTACTGCACGCACCGCCAACGCCCAAGAGAAAGCCTAAAAATACCACCCAGCCGCCCAGCTGGAACCGGTTTTGCAGCCAGGATGCCCCAAAAATACACAGTACCATGGGCGCAGCAATAGAAACCCCCACCTGTGTTAAAAAGGCAAGGTTCTTTAGCGCTTGGTACATTGGTGTCTTTTTTTCCATTGGGCTGCCCTCTCAATCCGCTATAAGGTTATGCATTATGTAAATTATAGCAAATCATTGTTAGAATATCAACAATAAATCATTGATTACACAAATAGTTTTTAAAATTTTCGGCATAAAATGTTCACATTATTGTTAAATTTTACAATTTTTTCTCAGCTAATCTACATTTTTTTCATTTTACATTGCAGTATCCTTATTTTTTGCTTTTTCGTCCAACCACAGCCTTTACAGGCTGTATATTTTTGCATTTTTATTTGGTGTAAAAAACTAAGCACTGCCTGCCAACACTTTTTTCACCCCCTGGCATAAAAAATAAATCTTTTCCTGGCCTTTTTTCTTCATTGGTTTACTGCTATAATAAGGACTGCAGGCAGGCCAGCCTGCTGCTCATGGATGGGTATAAGAGTAATTATAACAGCCGGCTTTGGAGTTCTTCCTAGCGGCAACTGTCCCTATTTTATTGAAAGAGGCGAAAAAATATGAAACAAAAAAGAATTGAAGATTACGGCATTCAGATTGGCACCATGCCCAAAGGCCCCCTGAACAAGATTACCGACGTCCCCGGTGTTACTGTTGGCCACTGCACCGTTGACACCCCGGAGCACAAAACCGGCGTTACCGTTGTGCTTCCTGCCCAGGATAACCTGTTCAAAAACAAGGTTTCTGCCGCTTCCTTTGTATGGAACGGCTTTGGCAAAACAGCCGGCCTCATTCAAATAGAAGAGCTTGGTACCATAGAGACCCCCATTGCCCTGACAAACACCCTGAACGTTGGCCTTGTTCACGACGCCATTGTAGAATATATGGTGGAACGCTGCGAAAAAGACGGCGTTGAAATGCACAGCCTGAACCCCATTGTTTGCGAATGCAACGACTCCGGCCTCAACAAAATCAGCCAGCGGGCCGTGGGCAAAAAAGAAGTGTTTGAAGCCATTGCCAACGCCTCCGCCGATTTCCAGGAAGGTGATGTGGGCTGCGGCAAAGGCACCGTTTGCCACAGCTTAAAGGGCGGCGTGGGCTCCGCTTCCCGCATTATTGAAATGGATGGCCAAAAGTACACCTTAGGCGTGCTGGTACAAAGCAACCACGGCCGTTTAAGCGACCTGGTTGTAAATTACAAGCATATTGGCCCGGAACTGGTAGAGCGCCAGCTTGCCGACAGCCCCGTGGACAAAGGCAGCATTATTATGATTATTGGCACCGACCTCCCTGTCAGCGACCGCCAGCTGAAACGCATTATTAAGCGGTGCAGCGTTGGCCTGGCCCGTTTGGGCAGCTTTGTGGGCCACGGCAGCGGCGAAGTAATGATTGGTTTTACCACTGCCCACCGCATTTGCCACACCGAGGAAAAGGACGTTGTGCCCACTTTCCAAATCAATGAAAATAAAATTGACCTGGCCTTCCGCGCCTGCGCCGAAGCCTGCGAGGAGGCTGTTTTAAACAGCATGGTTTGTGCTGAGCCTGTCACCGGCTACAAAGGCGACACCCGCCGCAGCCTGAAGGAATATCTCTAATAATTATAGAACCTGCTTCATTAAAGGCCCCCGGAAAAGGAACCAGTTCCTTTTCCGGGGGCCTTTGCCCTATTACTGCAAATCCATTAAGTTTAGCCCCAAAACAGGGTTGGGCCGTTTTTCCACTGTACCAGGTATTTTTTGCAGGAAAATTTCCCCGGTAACGCTGATGACCCCTTGGCTCAGGTGGCCGCCATACACAACGCCGTCCTCCCCTGCTATGGTCATGTGCAGGTGGAGCGCCGGTTCCCCATTCATTGTGGTAACATTGCCCACCAGGGAGGTAATTTCATACCCGGCGGTGTACTCCCTGCTAAGGTACTTGCCCTGCTTTAAATCATAAAAGCCCAGGGTGGCCTGTTCCACGGCGCCAATGCCGGTAACAGACGCCAGGGTAATCCCCTCCTGTTTACAAGCCTGTAACAGGCCGGTTAAAATTTCCTCGCCCTTTTCCAGGCGGACAACAAGGGTATCTCCGTAGGTTTTGCAAATCATT
>CAJTSZ010000030.1 GCA_910578755.1 uncultured Oscillospiraceae bacterium
TCCCCCACAATGTGCTGCACTTTGGCGCCAATTTCGTAACGGGCTTCTTTGTCGCTGGTGGCAACCAATTCGTCCAGCAGGGCGTCAACCTCTGGGTTGGAGTAGTGCATACGGTTGCCGGTTGGGCCCCAGTTTTTGCTGTGGAACAGGGGTACCAGGCTTTCGGAAACGTCCATTGTGGAGTTGCTCCAGCTAATAATGTAAGTTTCCATATCGCCAGCGTTAATGGCTTCCAGATATGCGCCCCAGTCCAAAAGTTCAATTTCAGCCTCTACGCCAATGGCTGCAAGGTCTGCCTGAATCAGCTGTGCCTGGCGGTTTCTAATATCACCGGAGGTTTTAATTGTGGTTTTAAAGCCATTGGGGAAACCTGCTTCGGCCAGCAGCTCTTTTGCTTTTTCCGGGTTGTATTCGTAACCGGGAACGGTAGCGTCATAACCTGGAATGGCAGAGCCAACCACGCTGTTGGCAATTTCGCCGCGGCCTTCAAATACAACGTCTACAATATTCTGCTTATTAATGGCGTAAGCAAAGGCCTGGCGCACACGGACATCGTTAAAGGGTTCCTTTTCAAAGTTAAAGCCCAGGTATTCGCAGCCTGTGGAAGCAATCAGCTCTGTTTTCAGGTTTGCGTTTTCCATAGTTCTTGCAACGTCAATGGGGTCAATACCTGTTACCAGGTCAACCTCGCCATTTTCCAAGGCAATGGCACGGCTGGAACCTTCTGGGATGGTTCTCCAGGTAATTGTTTTTGCTTTTGCAGCGCCTGCATAGTAATCATCAAAGCGTTCCAGGGTAATGTGGTCGTTTGGCACCCATTCTACCAGTTTCATTGGGCCGGTGCCCACGGGGGAATCGGCATATTTGTCGCCCTTCTCGTTTACCGCTTTTTCGTTGAGGATGGAGCTGCCCGCCTGTGCCAGGCTGTACAGCAGGGAGCCGTCCTTTTGGCTTAGGTGTACGGCAACAGTGTAATCGTCAATTACTTCTATATTGTCCACCTTTTCTACCAGGTAAGCGGTGCGGGCGCCTTCCTTTTCCCTATCCAGGGAGAATTTAACGTCGCTGGCCTTCAGTTCTTCCCCGTTGTGGAATTTTACGCCCTGTTTCAGCTTGAAGGTCCAGGTAAGCTCATCTTCGCTGGCTTCCCAATTTTCTGCCAGGTCGCCTACAATGTTGCCTTCTTCGTCAACAGCTACCAGGGTACTGTAAATATGGTACTGAATAGTGCTGGAAGTGGAATCGTTTGTAGCGTGAGGGTCCATGCTTTTCAGGTCAGAAGCCCAGGCAATGGTAAAGTCCTCTTTGGCAGCGTCCCCTTGGGCGGCGCTGTTATTGTCTGTATTGGAATTACTGTTGCTGTTATTGGAATCACCAGTGCCGCAGCCTGTAAGCGCTGCGCCCGCAACCATAGTAGCAGCCAAAAGCAATGCCAAAACTTTGGTTTTCTGTTTCATTGTTATAATACCTCCTAAACATTTGGCCTGGCTACAATAGCCAGGGCGAGTAACTGTGTTTTTACAGTGGACTTTTATCCATGTTTCACAGTACAAGGGTAGGATAGCATAAAAGCAAATCCATATCAATACCTTCCTCAATTTTCGTATATAATATATATTTTATACGTCTTTAAGTGTACATTTTAACTAATATGATGTTATTTTTACTAATTTAGTTTCTAAAATACAAAAAATATTACTAAATTGTAAAGTTTGTAAGCAAATATTTTTTCTTTTGCCTACATTTTGGCATTGTCCTTGCTGTGTGTAAAATACTATTTATTTAATTAACACCCGGCCTCCCCTAGGTAACTACCACCAAGCAAGCTGTTTGCCATTATTATAGTTCCAGCATTCCCCTGCCATTTTTTCGCTTTAAAGCGCCTTATCAATTCCATATTATATATAATGAAAGAATATTTCCCTTATTTATTCCATATTGTGGCACATCTCTACAAATTCTTACCTCCCAAATTTACAAATTCCTCCTTTTACATACGCCACTTTTCTGCTGGCTGCTAATATTTATGAAAGTTTCCTGTAAAAAAGTTGACAAAACCTGCCCTTTCGAATTATACTAAAAGCAAACAGTTGCGCACGCAACGATACTGGCATATAGGGCTTTCATCCCCCAAAAAGTGCCAAAGCAACAGGCTTGGTAATGCCTTGTTCAGGCATGGCTTGTAAGCGGGGAGCCTGCCCCCTTCTTTGGGCAGCCTCTTAACCTCACGTAAAAAAGCGTTCCTCTTTCCATGGCCATGCAAAGTAAAAACGCTTTTTCGGTGTGGGTAACCGCTGCCCGTTGAGTGGTACAGCTAAATAAGCAGGTGGTTGGGGCGGCAGCCCACACCTCCAAAGAAATATGGCCGCCGTATTTTCCTAAAAAATAAAAGGAGGAACCTTTTATGGAACCCTTTATGAAACCCGTACACCAGCTTTCCCGCTGCTTTATTCTGTACCGGGATAAACAGCTTTGCAGCGAAGGAATTACTGGTTACCAGCAATCTTACCTAATTAAAATTTGCGATAACCCCGGTATTCCCCAGGAACAGCTCTCTAAAATTTTGTACGTGAACAAAAGCAGCGTCACCCGGCAGTTGGCCATGCTGGAAAAGGCGGGGTTTATCACCCGTTCCCCCCACGAGGAGGATAAACGCCAGCTTCTTGTTTTTCCTACCCAAAAGGCTATAGACCTGTACCCCAAGCTGCGCCAGGTCATCCGCCAGTGGAACGCCGCCCTTTTGGAAAATATTCCCCAGGAACAGCAGGAGGTTTTTTCCGCCTTTCTGCACCAGCTCCTTGACCGTGCAGTTACCCTTGTACAGGAGGAAGGAGGATGTAAAAAAGAATGAAACGGATTTTTCCCTACTTAAAACCCTACCTGTGGGCAATGTCCTTGGGGCTTACTATTAAATTTGTAGGTACCATTATGGACCTTTTGCTCCCCTGGCTTCTTTCTTATCTCATTGATACAGTTGTACCAACGCAGAGTATTCCCATGGTGCTGTTTTACGGCGGGGTTATGGTTATTTGCTCCATTGTGGCTGTAGTAACTAACATCCAAGCCAACCGCATGGCATCCCGGGTGGCCCGGGACGTTACGCGCACTGTCCGGCACGATTTATTTCAAAAAATTTCCCTCCTTTCCTGCCGCCAGGTGGACGCCTTTACCATCCCCTCCCTGGAAAGCCGCCTTACGTCAGATACATATAACATCCACCAGGTAGTGGGACGGATGCAGCGCCTTGGAATAAGGGCTCCTATTCTCCTTTTAGGCGGCATTGTAGTAACCCTCACCCTGGAGCCTGTGCTCACTTTGGTGCTGCTGGCCATTCTCCCTGTTTTAGGCTTTGTGGTTTATAAAATTTCCCAAAAGGGTATTCCCCTGTATACAAGGCTGCAGCAGGCGGTGGACAAAATGGTGCTGGACGTGCGGGAAAACGCCGGAGGCATCCGGGTAATTAAAGCCCTTTCCAAAATGGATTACGAAAAAGAGCAGTTTAGCCAAGTAAACGCGGAGGTTACCAAAAGGGAAACCACTGCCGCCACTGTTATGGCCGCCAGCAACCCTTTAATGAACCTGTTTTTAAACCTTGGCCTCACCTTGGTTATTGTGGTGGGGGCCTACCGCGTCAACTCCGGGCTCACCCAGCCGGGTAAAATCATTGCTTTTTTAACCTATTTTACCATTATCCTCAACGCTATGCTTTCCATCACCCGTATGTTTATTATGTACTCCAAGGGCAGCGCTTCCGCTGTGCGCATTGGGGAAGTGCTGGATACCCCGGAGGACTTGACCATCCTGCCCGAGGATAAAATAGAAACCCCCTACCACATTACCTTTAACGATGTTTGTTTCTCTTACAATAAAACCCAAAACAACCTGGAGAATATTAGCTTTGCTTTAAAAAAGGGCGAAACCCTGGGCATTTTAGGGGCTACCGGCTGCGGGAAAACTACTGTTATTAACCTGCTTATCCGCTTTTACGATGTGGATTCCGGTGAAATCCGCATCAACGGCCAAAATGTCAACTCTATCCCCTTCCAGCAGCTCCACCAAAAGTTCGGCATTGTATTCCAAAACGACGTCCTCTTTGCAGATACTATTAGCGAAAACATTGCCTTTGGCCGCGCCCTTCACTCCAGCGCCATTGAAGCCGCCGCCCGGTACGCCCAGGCCAGCGGGTTTATTGACCAGCTGGAAGATGGCCTGGAACACCCCCTCACCGCAAGGGGAACGAACCTCAGCGGCGGCCAAAAGCAAAGAGTTTTAATTTCCCGCGCCCTGGCTGCCCAGCCCGAAATTTTGGTGCTGGACGACAGTTCCAGCGCCTTGGATTATAAAACAGACGCCCAGCTGCGCCAGGCCATTGGGGAGCATTTCCAAAAAACCACCACAATTATTGTTGCCCAGCGCATTAGTTCCGTTATGCAGGCAGACCACATTATGGTGCTGGAGGAAGGCCGTATTTTAGGTTACGGCGCCCACAGCCAGCTAATGGAAAGCTGTGCCAGCTACCGGGAAATTGCAAAATCACAAATGGGAGGAGGCGCCGCAAATGAACAATAACCAGAAAAGCCCGGAGGGCTATACCAACCGTTTGTACCTGGTTAAAAGAATATGGAAATATTTGTACCAGCATAAATGGCTGCTTTTGTGTGCCTTTTTACTTACCCTGGGCAGCAACCTTTTGGTTTTGGTGGGCCCTACCCTTTCCGGCCTGGCTATTGACGCCATTGAACCAGGCAAGGGCGCTGTTATTTTTGAAAAGGTGTTCTTTTACTCTGGGCTGATGATATTGTTTTATGCTGTCAGCTCCTCCCTTTCCTACATCCTTTCTGTAATGATGATTCGCTTAAGCCAGCAGGTTTCCTACAATATGCGCCAGGATATTACAGAAAAGCTGATGGAACTGCCCATTTCCTACTTTGACCGCACCCAAACCGGCGACATTATCAGCCGTATTTCCTACGATGTGGACACCTTAAACGCCAGCCTCTCCACGGACCTGCTGCAAATCAGCACCAGCTTTATCACCGTTATTGGCTCCTTTGTTATGATGCTGCTAATTTCCCCGCCCCTTGTCATTATCTTCCTTTTCACTATCCCTGCCTCTATTTTATTTACCCGTTACCGTACCCGGGTAACACGGCCCATGTTTAAGCGGCGTTCCGCCAAGTTGGGGGAACTAAACGGCTTTGTGGAGGAGGTCGTTTCCGGCCAAAAAACCATTAAGGCCTACCACCAGGAGCAAACCATGCTGGAACGGTTCGACCAAAAAAACAATGACGCTGTGGAAGCCTATTACCAGGCCGATTACTACGGCAGCATGAATGGTCCCTTCGTCAACTTTATCAACAACATTTCCCTTTCCCTTATCAGTGTTTTTGGTACCTTGCTTTTCCTTTTCGGCCATATTTCCCTGGGAAATCTTTCCTCCTTTGTGCTTTATTCCAGAAAGTTTTCCGGCCCCATTAACGAAATGGCCAATATTATCAGCGAGCTGCAATCTGCCATGGCGGCGGCGGAACGCATTTTCCGCCTGTTGGACGAAGCCCCGGAACCGGAGGACGCCCCTGGCGCCCAGGAGCTTTCCAATGTGCAGGGCCATGTTTCCGTACAGCACTTAAATTTTTCCTACACCCCCGGTGTGCCCATTATCCAAAACTTTAACCTGGAGGTAGCCCCCGGCAGCCTTATTGCCATTGTAGGCCCCACCGGCGCTGGCAAAACTACCCTCATTAACCTGCTTATGCGGTTTTATGACCCCCAGGCAGGCAGAATATTGGTGGATGGCCACGACATCAGCCAAATTACCCGCAAAAGCCTCCGGGCCGCCTACACCATGGTTTTGCAGGACACTTGGCTGTTTTCCGGCACCGTATTCCAAAATATTGCCTACGGCAAAAAAAACGCCACCATGGAGGAGGTTGTGGCCGCGGCCAAGGCCGCCAAAATACACAGCTATATTATGCAGCTGCCCCAGGGCTACAACACGGTGCTTACTGAGGACGGCGTTAATATTTCCAAGGGGCAGAAGCAAATGCTCACTATTGCCCGCGCCATGCTCATCAATTCTAAAATGCTTATTTTGGATGAAGCTACCTCCAATGTGGATACCCAAACGGAACAGCAAATACAGCAGGCCATGCAAAGCCTGATGAAGGGTAAAACCTGCTTTGTTATTGCCCACCGCCTTTCTACCATACAAAATGCCGACCAAATTTTAGTGGTAAACAAGGGCAGTGTGGTAGAACAAGGCACCCACAGCCAGCTTTTGGCCAAACAGGGCTTTTACGCGCAGCTGTATAATTCACAGTTTCAATAGGGCCGCCGTTCAGCAAAACGTCGCCGCGGAAACTTTCCTGTTTGCCTGTGCGGCCCACACCCCAGCCCCCTTTCTTTTGGAAGTGTTTGGACGCTTCCAAAAGAAACACAAACAAAAAAACACTTCTTAAACAGAATTTCTTTCTGTTTAAGAAGTGTTTTTCGCTTCTGTAAAAAGAAACCACCATTGTCCCCTTACAGCAATGTTACTCCGGCATTGATTCAAGGGAGAACAAGCCTTCATCTTTTTTAAAAAACAACAGGCCAAAGGAACCGGGGCCGCAGTTGCTTGCAATGGCGGAAGAAGCTTTTTGCAAATAAACCCGTTCAAAAGGACAATACTGCTTCACCATATTTTGAATATACTGCAGCTTTTTCTCGTCCAAACCGGAATATGTAATAAACAGGATTCGGCGGTCAATCAGCTTTGTCTCCTTAAGAACCTTGCGCATATATTTTTTTGTGGCGTACTCAAACCCGCCTACTACCATGCCATCCACTACCATCCTGCTTTTTTTCAAAGCAAGTACTGGGTGCAGAAGCAGCGCATCACAAAGAACCTGTATCCGTTTCGATATTCTCCCGGACCGGCACATCATATGGGTATTATCTATAATAAATGCGGAGGAAATAAACCGTTCCATCTCTCCTACAGATTCTATAATTTCTGCCTTCGCCGTGTGACGTTCCGCCAAATGGGCCGCATACAGCACCGACAGCCCCATACTGCTGGAAAGATGCCCAGAATCTACTACAGTAACATTATTAAAGGACTTTGCTGCCTCAATGGCGTTTTGGTACCCATCGCTAACATGCTTTGCCATAGTAATATGGATTACATTCTGCGCTTCTGTCAGTTTTTCTGCAAAAAACCGTTCATAGTCCTCCACCCCAGGGGCCTGGGAATAGCCTTCCCTACCCTGCATAATATGGGCCAGCAGTTCATCTGGGCTTACCTCCTGGCCATCCAGGAAGCGGCCCTCGTCTGTACAAACATAATAGGGGCAAACCGAAATACCATACTCCTTTTTAAGGGATTCCGGAAGGTCGCACACGCTGTCTGTTGTAACTATAATAGAACGCCTTTTTGCCCTTTCAAAAATCAGTACATCTTTTTCCTTCTCCGAATAGTCGGTTTCCTGGTAAATTTTCACCAGTTCCTTAGGCAAAATATTCAGCACCGCTGCTTCCAGTAAAGCGCCGCTGACCGGTTTGGCCAAATAACCGCTGAACCCTTCTTGCCGGTAAAGCTGCTGGTTGTCGCTGCCTGCATTTGCAGTCAGGGCAATGACAGGTACATCCTGGCACAGGCCCCCTGGCTGTACCCGCAGCGCATGAAAGCATTCAATCCCGTTCATCTCCGGCATCAAATGATCCATTAAAATGCAGTCGTAACGGTGGTTTTGGGTCAGCTTCAAACATTCCGCCCCGCTAGCGGCAGTGTCAATCTGCGCCTTTGTTGCTGAAAGCAGCTTGGTCACAACCATCAGGTTCATGTCGTTATCATCCACCACCAAAATATGGGCGTCCGGGGCCTCAAAGCTTTGCTGGTACATCCCCTCTTTGTGTTGCCTTGCCCTGGAAGACAAGGTAAAGGTACCTAACTCTTTTTCGTCAACAATATCCTGCTCTAATGTAACAACAAAGGTGGAACCTTTGGTATAAACGCTGTTTACACCAATTTTGCCGCCCATTAACTCTACCAGCTACTGAACAATACTCAGCCCTAAGCCAGTTCCCTCAATATGACGGTTTTTTTCCTCATCCACCCTGCGGAACGCATTGAAAAGGTAGGGAATATTCTCCTTCTTTACCCCCTGGCCGGTATCCTCCACAGAGTACCAAAGCTGTACCCTGCCACCTCTTTGCTTCTCACAGCGAACAAAAAAGGAAACAGAGCCTTTACTGGTGTATTTTACCGCATTATTCAGCAAGTTAATTAAAACCTGCTTAATGCGCACTTCATCGCCACAAAGCATACTTGGAATGGAAGGGTCAATATAGAGCTTGAACTCCAACCCTTTCTCCTTTGCTTTTACCCAAATCATATTAACAATTTCGGAAAAGAAAGTCCCTGTTTCATAAGGCGTGTTAATAATTTCCATTTTGCCGGATTTAATTTTGGATATATCCAAAATATCATTGATCAGCGTAAGCAACAGCTTGCTGGCCCCCTGAATATTCCTGGCATTCTCCGCCACCTCTTCCGAAATATCTTCTCCCCGCAGGGTAATTTCATTTAACCCAATAATGGTGTTGATAGGGGTGCGGATTTCATGGCTCATGCTGGAAAAAAAGTGGTTTTCCGCCTGGTTCAGCTCTTCAATTTCCTTTTTTTGCTGCTGGGTAAGGGCGTTTTCTTCCTCGTACATCCTGTTCAGAAACATAAGCAGAAAACTGGTAAGCAGCCCTACCATAATCATGGAGAAAGCGGAATCAAAAAAGGATCTTTGCTGGCCGCTTAGGTTAGCCAATCCTGGATAATAAAAGGCAATGGCGTAGCACAGCAAAGTTTCTACTGTACACAACGCAAAAAACACCGCTCTTCGTTTTCCCTGCAACGTAGTGCAAACATAAATAAAGCAAAGCACAAACCATTCTGGAACCCCGCTGTAAAACCCGCCCGCGGAAAAAAACGTGAAGGGGAACAGCAGCAGCAGCAGTATCACAATGGCCATGGCCCCTGTTTGAACACGCTTCTTTAAAATGCTCAGCCGGGCAATCAAACCAATAACCGCTAAACTTACCACCAGTATTATAATATTCAAAATACTTCTGCCCATAGGCAGGGTAAATATCAGCGCAATCATACAAATTGCGGTTACCATACAAAACATACGCTCCCGCAGGCTGGTCTTATGGTCAACAAGGATGTCAAACCATTTTTTTACCACGCAATTTCTCCCTCCTTTAAATACGGATTTCAGGAAAACACCAAAACAAACTATATTCCGGCAATCTGTTCACAAATTTCGTCATAAGCGCAAAGCAAAGCGGAATGATGCGCTTGAATAAACTTTGCATCGCCCCTTTTCCCCGCCAGCTCCAATTCCTTCGCCTGTGCAGAAAGGTCTTCGGCGCCAATGGTAAGGGATGTACTTTTCAGCGCGTGAACTTTTATTGCATAGTTCTCCCAATCGGCACTATCGTACAAGGAAACAATTTCCTCCCTTTTCACCTTGCTTTGGTTCAGGAACATTTGCAGCATATCCAGGAAAAACTCCTGGTCACCGTCACAATAGTTCAGCCCCATCTCCACATTAATGCCAGGCAGGTTCAGCTGGCCTTGGGAAGCTTCCAGTTCTTCTACAGCATCCTGTGCAAAATCAACCTCTTCCAAAGTCTCTGTTTCCGCTAAAGCCGCCTGTTCCTTGGGCATATTATCCTTTACAGTTTCTTCATCATATTGGACAATACTTTCAAACAGCGCTTCGGATGTGTGATCCTTTACAGCATCTTCCCCATACTGAACAAGGCTCTTAGGCAGCACCCTGCGCAGCACTCGCTCTAAAACGGTGCGTTCAATTGGCTTTGGGATAAATTCTGTAAAGCCTTCCTTGCGGAACATTTCCCGCGCGCCGCTAACAGTATTGGCGGTCAGGGCAACAATAGGCTTGTTTTGGTAACTGCCGCTTTGCAGTTCGCGGATACTTTTTAAAGTTTGCACACCGTCAAACCCTGGCATCATATGGTCCAGGAAAACAATATCGTAGAAAGTACTGCTGCACCGTGTAACTGCCTCCTTGCCGCTTAGACAAGTATCCACCTCCATACCGTAGCTTCCTAAAACACCCTTGGCAACTACCAAGTTCATTTCTTCATCATCCACTGCCAAAGCCCGTACTCCAGGGCAGGCAAAAGGCTTGCGCCCGGCAGACTGATCCTCCAAAAAGTTCCGCGCCCTTTGTTCCCCGTTAAGCAAATTGGCAACGGAAAGGGCGGAAAAGGGTTTATGCATAATAAGCAGGCTGCTGTTTTCCAAATTAAACTCCCTGTCCGCAATTACAACAACACGGAGCGTATTTGCCAACTCTTCATAATATGCCGGGTCGTCCTCATATTCCGACTGCGCAATAAAAACATGGGTCAACTGGTAGCTGCGCTGTAATTTAAGCAGCCCTTCAAAATTGTGGGTTTGGTATCCCTGAATACCAAGGCCCAGCAGCAAGCTCCTAATTAAACCGTCATAATATCCCCGCACCTCGTCGCAGCTGTACCGTTCCGGCCTAAAGTAGCACGCAACACATACCTGGTCTGGGTGGTCAAGCACAATGCACGGCCGTTTATCCACCACACCCTGGGGGATTACGATATGGGCCTGAAGGCCCTGCTGCTTTTTGCTGTCAAAATGGATAAAGCCGCCCATGGCGTTTAAAAGCCCCCGGGCAATGGGGAGGCCAAGGCCAAGGCCGCCCGCAAAGCGGCGGCTGCCGGAATCTGCCTGGTAAAAATCATCGTACATCTGCTGCATTTGGGAATCTGTCATACCAACGCCAGTATCCCGAATGTCTATAATCAGGTTGATGCCGTAGCTTTCCTCCCGGTACCCTATGCGAACATTGATGCCGCCCTCTTCTGTGAATTTAAGGGAGTTTTCCACCAAAATTTTCAGCACATGGGAAATTTTTTCCGCATCCCCAATTAAAACCGCTGGCACCTTCGGGTCAATATCAAACACAATTTCCAAGTGCGGGCAATTGCTTTGCAGCGCGGCCATGGTAATTACATCGTTAAGCACCGAGGTAATGGTATATTCTTTTTTAGTTGGCAGCAGTGTTCCCTCTACAATTTCCGTATAGTCCAGCATATTGTTAATTTGGTTTGACAAACGCTTTCCCGCCCGCTTAATCGAGGTCATATCCTCCCGAATATCTGGAGAAATATCTTTTTCCAGCGCTACCTCGCTAATGCCAATTACCATATTGATGGGCGTGCGGAGCTCATGGGACACGTTGGAAAGAAAAACAGCGTTTTGCTTTCCAACGGTTTCCATTTCTGAAAGCATGCGGTTATACCACTCCTGGGACGCACTGCGGCGCTTAATCCAGTAGGCTGCAAGGGTTGTCGCCCCAAAAATTATCACCGTGTTCAAAAGCAAATGGATAATATCCTGCAACAGGGTATGGTGAAAAATCGTACGAAGTATTAACGCATGGTACAGAATTTCCAGCACATATATTGCCTCTATTGCATGCAGTATCCACTTTTTATTTAGCATAAATAGGGCAAGAACAAGAATGCAGGCTATTGCTGGTAATTCAAAAAGGCTGGTTTCGTGGACGCCAAAGTAAAAGAATTCAAAAAGCATCAGGCCGGTGCAAAAGTTTTCATAACACCCATGCAGGCCAATTTTTGCAATGTGGAAAAGCCATACGCAAAAACAGCCCCCTGCCATCAATAGGAGCATCCAAGGCTCCCAGTCCATAACAATTGTAATTAACCCCAGCATGCTGCTGAACACTGTTGTTGTAATAGCCAGTAAAAGGTGCCTGCTTGTCTGCTCTTCTGTTCTCATTCCTTTATAAACTCCCTCGCAACCCGCTTAACCAGTTCCTGTGGTTGGAAGGGTTTTTTCAAATAATTTACTGCCCCTAATTTAATTGCGCTGCGCACATCGTTCTCCAACCCGGAAGCAGTTAAAAAAATTACAGGTATTTCAGCAGCAAACTCTTTCATGCGTTCAAAAGTTTCAAATCCGTCCATTTTAGGCATCTCAATATCCAAAAGAACCAAGTCTACATTTTCCGTCTTCAGCCTCTTCAACGCTTCCATTCCAGAGCTTGCAAAAAGTACGTTATACTCTTTCCCTAAAATCCGTTTGGTCCGCATCAAATTCATATCGTCATCGTCTACTACCAAGATACATTTCTGCATTGTAATTGCCTCCCTGTTCTGTAAATGGGCTTTTTTAATTAATCATCATTATTTTAAATGATACCTATAAAAAATCAAGGGAAATTAAGGTTATTTTCTTCCAATGTTTTTTGCACAAAAAATAATTCTTTTTTGTGTGTTTTATACTCTTTTTTCTGTTTTTTACACCCTATTTGTAAATAAAAGCAAATTTCTATTGACAGCACTTATATTTACGCTATAATATCTGCTACCATATTGCTAATAATAACAGCACAAATAAACTGCTTTTGTTTTATACAAAAGCAATGAAAACGAGGGTTATTTTTATGATAAAAAATACTCGGCAACCCTTAATGCTACTGATGCAATGTATTGATATTTTAATTTTTCTTTTGTCTATGTTAACCGCCTACGGGCTTCGTTTTTTCGTCCTCCACGGCGTTCCCAGTGAGCTGGGCTTGGCTTTTTACCTGCAAATGGCCTTTTTCTCCCTTCCAGTGTACCTTCTCTTATACTATGGGTTTGAATTGTACGATATTTCCCGCTATAAATCCATTCTTTCGGAAACAGAAAAAATTGTAAACATAAACCTTATTGGCATGGTTTTCTTATTTCTCAGCAGCTTCTTTTTGCGGGTGGTAGATATTTCCCGCATGGTAATTATACTGTTCACCGTAATTAACGCCACTCTTTCCGCTTTAAGCCGTGCTTCCGCCCGCACCTTCCTACGCACCTTGCGCCGCCGGGGCTACGGCCTCACCAGCCTGCTTATTGTAGGCTGGAACGAATCCTCCAGCGAGTTTTACAACAAGCTTTCTGCCAACATCGACTACGGCTACCAGGTGGCAGGCTGCCTTAGCCAAAGGGAATTCCCCGCCGAGGCTGCCAGTTCCTTCCCCAAACGCCTGGGCGCCATTGGCCAGCTGGAGGAAGTCCTTCAGGCCTGCCCTGTGGACGAGGTGGTTATTTCCCTGGACTCAAACCAGTTTAACCTCCTGGGCAGCATCATTGAAATTTGTGATAAAGAAGGGGTAAAATCCAGCCTCCTTCCCTTTTACATTAAGTACCTGCCCGCCCAGCCCTATATGGAGGAGCTGGACGGCATCCCCCTAATCAACTTCCACCGCATCCCCCTGGACGATCTATTCAACCGGTTTATGAAGCGCAGCTTTGACATTGCCGCCTCCCTAATTCTTATGGTTCTGCTTTCCCCTTTAATGGCTTCCGCTGCCCTGGCCATCCGCCTCTCCTCTCCCGGGCCTGTCATCTACAGGCAGGAACGGGTGGGACGAAACAAAAAAAACTTTGTAATGTACAAATTCCGTTCCATGGACGCCAACGCCCCTGGGGAAAATACCACCTGGGGAACAAAAAACGACAGCCGCCGCACCCGCGTAGGGGCTTTTCTCCGCAAGTTTTCCATTGATGAGCTCCCCCAACTGTTTAACGTGCTCAAAGGGGATATGAGCCTGGTAGGCCCCCGGCCGGAACGCCCCTTTTTTGTGGAAAAATTCCGGGATGAGGTACCCCTCTATATGCTCAAGCATTTGGTACGCCCAGGCATTACCGGCTGGGCCCAAGTAAACGGCTGGCGGGGCGACACCTCTATTATGGAGCGCGTTAAGTGCGACCTGTTCTATATTGAAAACTGGTCCTTCTTTTTGGATATTAAAATTTTAATCCTCACCCTTTTTTTAGGCATTGTCAACCAAACAGAGGAGCTTTAGCCTCATTCTTCCTAAATAATTGACAATATCCCCCTCAAAATATATAATCAAACCGTCAGCGCGCCGGCTGTCTTACCCTGTTAAATCAGTATGGACAAGTTGAAAATCCTCATGCAAAAGGAGCTGTATACCATGGACATCAAAGCGCAAATTGCCCGACTTAAAATTAACTGGTGGACCGTACTTGTTTTTGCTTTTTTAATTATTGCCCTTATGGGCGCTGGCCTTTGGGATTATTTACAGTCAAAGCTGGATAAAATCAATTATGTAGAAACTGAGGACAATACCCAGGAATGGACCAATGAAAAGGGAGAAGCCATTAGTGGTATTGCCAGCTTGGAACATTTTAATATTTTACTTTTGGGTACCGACGAGCGCGCCCCCGGCGGCAACACCGAAAACTTTGAAACAGGGCTTCAGGAAGGCGCCCGGGCCGATGCTTGTATGCTCCTCAGTGTCAATTTAAAGGACTATAGCGCCAAGCTGGTAAGTCTGGAAAGAGCCATTGGCGTCACCTATGAAGGCCATGAAGACTGGCTCACCCATGTGTTTGCCTACGGCGGCGCCCAGGGGATGCTGGAGGTGGTGCGGGAACACTTTGGCGTAGATGTGCGCCGTTATGCCAGGGTAAACGTCAGTTCCGCCGCCCAGCTTATTGACGCTATTGGCGGTGTGGATATTACCTTAACCGCCGCAGAAGCCGCAGCCCTGAACGGGCAAATTTATACCAACTCCACCACCCGCCACCCGGTAAAGGAAGGGCTCAACCACCTGGACGGCTTTGACGCCTTGGCATACGGCCGCCTGCGTGCCATTGACAGCGACTTTAACCGCGTCCAGCGCCAGCGCAATGTGCTGCAAGCCGCCATTAACCAAACAAAAAACCTTTCCCTGCGGGATTTGGATAAACTGCTGAACGTGGCTTTGCCTTTGGTGGAAACAAATATGACAAAGCAGGAAATCAATTCCCTTATGCCAAAGGCAGTGGGCTTTTTAGGCGTTCAGCTAAAACAGATGACCCTCCCCTTAAAGGGCACCTACGGCAGCAAACTCACCAATGACGGCCGCAGCATGATGATGATAGACCAAGAGGAAACGGCTAAAATACTGGATGGATTTTTCTACGGCTCCTTTGACCCAGCTACGTACCAAGTCCCTGCGGAAGTAAGCAGCAGGGTATGGCAGGCCCAACAGGCAGCGGCTATCCAATGGGCAGCCAACCACCCCGAAGCCTTTGAAACCCCAAAGGAGGAAGAACCCCAAGAAACCGAGGGCAACGAAGATAACAAGGAGAATACTACCTCCTCCAAAAAGAAGAAAGCGAAAAAGAAAAAGGCCAAGGATGATGAGGATTCCTCCTCTAAAAAGGATACAGACGAAGACGAATAAAAATTTTGGAGCTTTCAGCCCCATAACCCAAACATTACAGCAAAGGGAACCCTTTACTGTAACATAGCAAGTTGGGGTTTGAGGGTGAACCTCTAATAGTATAGAAACCTCCAAAAGAAATATGGTCAGGAGCCTTAAAAAGAAATTTATTACGAAAGCGGTTTTGCTGTGAAAAAGGTTTTGTTCTGTGCCTCCACCCTCTCCCATATTACAAGCTTTCACCTGCCCTACCTGCAAGCCTTTGCCCAGCAGGGGTGGGAAGTTTGGGTTGCCGCCAACGAAACAGGCCCTATCCCCTGCGCCAGCCATGTTGTAGCTTTGCCCTTTACAAAACGCTTTTTCAGCCCACAAAATATTCGGGCCATTTTTGCCGCCCATAAGCTGTTAAAGGAACAGCAGTTTACCCTAATTTCCACCCACACCACCCTGGCCGGCGCTGTGTGCCGCGCCGCTGTTTGGCTGCTGCGCCGCCGCCCCCAGGTGGTTTATACCTGCCATGGCTATTTGTTCCATCAAAAAGGGCTAAAAAAATGGGCCTATCTCCTTCCAGAAAAAATCTGCGCCCCTGTCACCAATGTTTTACTGGTGATGAACCAGGAGGACCTGCAAATTGCCCGGCGCTTCCATCTTTACAAAAACCATTTAGCCCTTATTCCCGGCATGGGCTTTGCCAGCCAGCTGTTTTCCCCCCTGCCCCAACCCCAGCGGGAAGCAAAACGGGCTGCCCTTTCCATTGGCCCAAAGCAGGTTGTTTTTATTTACGCCGCAGAGTTCTCCCAAAGGAAAAACCACAGCCTGCTGCTGCATAGCTTTGCTGCGGCAGCAAAACAAATGCCCACCGCCCTGCTGTTTTTAGCTGGGGACGGCAGCCAGCTAACTGCCTGCCAGCAGCTGGTCCAGCAGTTGGGCATTGGCGGGCAGGTACGTTTTTTAGGCCATGTTCACAACATGGCAGATTGGTACCCCCTGTGCGACATTGTCGTTTCCCCCAGCCAAGCGGAGGGCCTGCCCTTTCATTTAATGGAGGCTATGTCCTGCGGGCTGCCCGCTGTAGTAAGTGATATTAAAGGCCACCGGGATTTAATATCCCCTGGCAAAAACGGCCTGCTGTTCCCCTTGGGGGATACAGCCGCCTTTGCCCAGGCCATGGTTGCCTTGTACTGTAATGGGGAACGGCGGCTGCAATATGGCCAGGCAGCCCGGGAAACTGCCGGGGCCTACGGCCTTAGCCAAGTACTGCCCCAGGTTTTAAAGGAATATCCGCTTTCTATCCAATAAAGGAGGCCAAGCCTGTTTATGGTTGTTTCCGTGCTTATGGGCGTTTACCACCGGGGAAAGGACACCCAGGACTTAAAAAATGCTGTGGAATCCATATTAAACCAAAGCTACAGCAACTTTGAATTTTTAATTTGCCCCTGTGGTTCTTCACCCCAGGCGGTGGAATTGTTAAAGCAATACGCTGCCCTGGATCCCCGCATCCGCCTGGTAAAGGATACCGGCAACCACTCCCTTGCCGCCAAATTAAACTGCTGCCTAAGGGAGGCCACCGGCAAGTATTTGGCCCGCATGGATGACGACGATATTTCCCTGCCCCAGCGGCTGGAAAAACAGCTGGCCTTTTTGCAGTCCCACCAGGAATTTGCCTTTGCCGGCTGTAATATTACCCTGTTTTGCGGCGGCAGCCAAACAGGCCTGCGCTCCTTTCCCCAAAGGCCCAAACCAGAGGACTTCTTTTTTACTATGCCCTATATTCACCCCACCCTCATGTTCCGCCGGGAGGCCCTAACAGCCGCCGGTGGGTACAGCCAATCCCCCTGGGCAGAGCTTTGCGAGGATTACGACCTGCTGCTGCGGCTGTATGCCCTGGGCTTTCAGGGCGCTAACCTGCAGGAGCCCCTGTTTTTGTACCAGGTGCGCCCGGATGATTATAAAAAGAGAAAATACCGCCACCGGGTCAACGAGGCAGTCACCCGGTTCTGCCGCTATAACCAGCTGGGCCTGCTGCCCTGCGGGCTGCCCTATGTGTTAAAGCCCTTAATTGTGGGCCTGCTGCCCCACCGACTCACCGAATCCCTTAAAAAGCACAAGAGGTAACATATTATACCACAAAGCACAACGTGCGCAGTGGTATAATTGGCCATCTTTTTCTGCGCCAAAAGGGCTCACAAAAACCTTTTTGGGCTGAAAGCCCCGCAAAAAGGCCGTTTCAAATTTCTATAATCATAAACAGGATTATTACCATCTGTACACCGAAAGGGGACTTGCCCAGTATGGAAAAACTGCTCACCATTGCAGTGCCCTCCTACAATATGGAAAACTATTTGCCCCACAACCTGCCCACCTATGTGGACAGCCGCCTTGCCGGCCGGCTGGAGGTCATTATTTTGGACAACGCCTCCCAAGACTCCACGGCCCAAATTGCCCAAAGCTTTGCAGAGCAGCACCCCCAAATATTTACCCTGCTGCAGCGGGATTCCCGGGGCTACGGCTCCTCCATTAACGCTGCCTTAGCTATGGCTCAGGGCAAATACTTCCGCATTGTGGACGCTGACGACTGGGTAAATACCCAGGACTTGCTGTCCCTGCTGGACAAACTGGAAACCTGCTCTGCCGATGTGGTGCAAACAAACTATTGTAAAGTCGTTATGTCCACAGGGGAAAAAATTCCTATTCGTTTTAAAAATATAGTATATAACAAAAAGTATACCATTTTTGCCCCCTGCCAGGAAAACGCCCCCTGCATCCACTCTACGGTATACCGCACTGCCCTGCTGCGGGAAAGCGGCTTTGCCATGCAGGACGGCATCTTTTTTGTGGATGAGGAATACGTTATCCTTCCTTTTATTCACGCAAAAAGCGTCGTTTTTTACGACTTGGATATTTACCGCTACCTTGTAGGCAACCCGGCCCAGTCCACCTCCCCGGAAAACCGGGCCAAATACGCCGGCCACCGGGAGCAAATCCTCCGGCGCCTCCTTGAGGTGTACTGCTCCGCCCAAATGGATGAAAACACCAAAAGCTATTGCTTTTTCCGCATTGCCCAGGCCGCCGCGGACCACCTTACCACCCTGTATATGTACCTTCCCAACCGTTCCCAGGGGCGCCGGGAGGGCCTGAAATGGGAAAGGTTTTTGCAGGAAAATTATCCCGCCTTTTACTCCGCCGCCCGTAAAAAGGGGTTTTTGCTGCGGCAGCTGTGCCGGGTACACCTAAGCCTGCCCGCCTACCAGCGGCTGAAAAAAGCCCTGCTGAAATAACAACAGGAGTGATTTTTTTGATAAACCAACTAACCGCCCAGCTGCAAAAATGGCGTAAGTACAAAACCCTCCTTGGCCGCCTGGTGCAGCGGGATTTAAAGGTAAAATACCGCCGTTCGGTGCTGGGGTATTTGTGGAGCCTGTTAAACCCCCTGCTGATGATGCTGGTCATGTCTATTGTGTTTTCTTATATGTTCCGGTACGATATTCCCAACTACCCCATTTACTTAATTACCGGGCAAATTATGTTCACCTTCTTTTCCGAATCCACCACTATGGCCATGGGTTCCATTATTGGCAACGCCTCGTTAATTAAAAAGGTGTACGTGCCAAAGTACATTTTCCCCATTTCCCGGGTGCTCTCCTGTTTTGTTACGTTGCTGTTTTCCCTGGTTGCCGTGGTCATTGTTATGGTATTCACCCGCACCCCCATTACACCGGTGCTGCTGCTGTTCCCCCTGCCCCTGTGCTATGTCCTGTTCTTTTCCATTGGGGTGGGGCTGGTGCTCTCCGTCTGCGCTGTCTACTTTCGGGATACCACCCACCTTTACGGCGTGTTTACCACAGCTTTAATGTACCTTACCCCTATTTTTTACCCTATTTCCAGCATCCCGGAACAAATACAGCCCCTCATCCGCCTAAACCCTTTATACCAGTTTATTTTTTGCTTTCGGCAAATTGTGCTGTACGGCCGGCTGCCCACCTGGCAAAATACCACCGTCAGCTGTGCCTGGTGTATTATTTCCCTTGCTGCGGGGATGTGGCTGTTCCGCCGCAAACAGTCCAACTTCATTCTGCACATATAGCCATCACTCAGTGCGGTTATTTTCCCCCAAACCCTGTGAACCCTTGTTAAGCAATAAAAGGAAAAAGGTGGTGAAACTATGAATCATCCCACGGAAAACGAAAATATTGTAGAGGTACGCAATGTTTCCATGCGCTTCAACCTCTCCAAAGAAAAGGTGGATAACCTAAAGGAATATGTGGTAAAGGCCCTGAAGCGCCAGCTGATGTTTGATGAATTTTACGCCCTGCAAAACGTCAGCTTTACAGTAAAGCGGGGGGAACCCTTTGCCATAGTGGGGGAAAACGGCTGCGGCAAAAGTACCCTGCTTAAAGTAATTTCCGGCATTTTTTACCCTACCTCCGGCTCT
>CAJTSZ010000031.1 GCA_910578755.1 uncultured Oscillospiraceae bacterium
AATGGTATAATTGGCCATGGGGCAGTGAGCAAAACGAACATTTTGCCCCGGCCATTTTTAAATATAATAACGGCTTTGTCGTTATTATACCATGAACACAACGTGTGAATGGTATAATTGGCCATGGGGCGGTGAGCAAAGCGAACAGTTCGCCCTGGCCATTGGAAATATAATAACCGCTTTGCGGTTATTATACCATGAAGTGTATATTGAACACTTCCAAGTTTTTACTATTGGGGCAGACTTCCCACTTAGCAGCCTCGCCTGCGCTTGGCATTACCAGACTCCCAGGCTCTATCAGTTAAGGCTTCTACAACACGGAAAATATAATAACCGCCTTGGGTTATTTTTTACCAATTTCCCCTGCAAAGGGCTCCTTGCCTACGGCTTGGCGCAGCAGGTTTACTTCCCTTTTCAGCTTTTCTATTTCCCTTTTGTATTCATCCGCCTCTATGCGGGCGCGGGCAGCATCCTCCAGGTACTGGGTAAGCTGGCTGCGGATATTGTCTGTGTTTTTTTCGCTTTTTTTGTACAAATCCACATAGCCCAAAAGGATGATCATATAAGCGTCCGCCCTGGCGGCGGAGGGGTTTTTCTCCATAAAGGTTCTTACCTTTTCTTCAATTTCGGTGGCAAGTTCTTTTACATACTTTGGGTTTTCTGTAGAGGAGATAACATATTTCGCCCCGCAGATTTCAATTCTTACTTTATTGGTAATCTCCATACTATTTCACTCCGTTTAATTTACTGCGCTGTAAAACGCGGTTTCGCCTGCTTTTCAGCCTTGCCGCCATTTTGGCAGGGCTATGCACAGCTCCGTGCAGTAATGGACAATTATACCACTGCGCACTGTGCTTTATGGCATAATACTATTATAATAGAAGGCAGGGAATAAATCAAAGGGGAGGGCCCTATTTCTGCGCAGTTTCAAGGCTTATTTTATTTTTTGTGGGCAATGCGGCAAAAAAATACTTGCCAAAACAAAAGGCAGGCCAGCCTTATGCTGGCTTTTGCACATAAATACCGCTGGTAAAAAAACAATATTCTGCAATTTTCTTTTTTATTTCTTGCAGGTTTTTAGTCAAAAAAGATACTTAGCACAAAATATTACTCCTCTTTTGCTTACTTTTTAACTAAATTTCCTACCTTCATACCGGTTGGCCCTGCATTTTACTTGCCAATCCCTGCCTTTTAAAGTATACTTAGAACAATGAAGTGCAATATGCGCTGTTTTTTAAGAGAGTGGTCCAGGGCCAGCCCTATGCTGCCCCTTATTACAAAGCCATTATTTTGCCCTGCCAGCTGGACAGCCGGCCCCCTTAAAATAAACAAAAAGCGGGAGGAATTGCTATGATGTCATCCTGGAACAAAGAGTTTATAAAAAGCCGAATTTCAAAAGAACTACAGCACATTGACCGCACCCCCAGTACCGCTTCCAACGAAGAATTTTACATGGCAACAGCAACCATTGTCCGTGAAATTTTAAAAGAAAAGCGCAGCCATTTTATGGCCAGCACCAAAGCCCAGGGCCACAAACAGGTGTACTACCTGTGCATGGAATTTTTGCTTGGGCGTTCCTTAAAAAATTCTATTTACAATTTAAAGTTAGACGACGTTTTTACCCAGGCCCTAAAGGAACTGGGCGTAAAGCTGGAAAGCTTGTATGAGCTGGAGCCGGACGCCGGCTTGGGCAACGGCGGCCTGGGCCGTTTGGCCGCCTGCTTTATGGACGCCCTTGCTTCCAAGGGGATTCCCGCTATGGGGTATTCCATTTTATATGAATTTGGTATTTTTAAACAGAAAATTGTGGACGGATGGCAAACAGAGCTGCCGGACAACTGGCTGCCTGGCGGCGAGGTTTGGCTGGAGCCCATGATGGACCACGCTGTTGACATACGCTTTGGCGGAGAGATTCAAGAATATTGGGACTATGGCTACCACCACATCCTCCACAAGGACTACACCATTGTAAAAGCTATCCCCTATGACATTATGGTTTCCGGCTTTGACACCAAGGGCGTCAGCGTACTGCGGCTGTGGACCGCCAAAAGCCCTATGTTTGATATGGAATCCTTTAACCGGGGAGATTACATCAACGCCCTAGGGCAAAACTCTATGGCCGAAATTATCAGTAAAATCCTCTACCCCAACGATAACCACCCGGCCGGCAAAAACCTGCGGCTGCGGCAGCAGTACTTCTTGGTTGCTGCTTCCATTCAGGATATTATCCGCCGCCATGTGGAAATTTACGGCAACCTGGAAAACTTTGCGGAAAAGAACGCTATCCACATCAACGATACCCACCCCACCCTGGCTATTCCAGAGCTGATGCGCGTCCTTTTGGACGACTGCGGCTACACCTGGGACCGTGCCTGGGACGTTGTAACAAAAACCTTTGCCTACACCAACCACACCGTAATGAGCGAGGCTTTGGAGTGCTGGAACGAGGATATGCTCCGTTCCCTGCTGCCCCGTATTTACCAAATTATTAAGGAAATTGACAACCGCTGGTGCTCCCAGCTGGAACAGCAGTACCACCTGCCTGGGTACACGGTTTCCAAAATGGCCATTATTCGGGACCACATTATCCACATGGCCAACCTTTCCATTGTGGGTACCCACAGCATCAATGGTGTTTCCCAGCTTCACAGCGACATTTTAAGGGATGATTTGTTTAACGACTTTTATAAGGTTTCTCCGGAAAAATTTAACAATGTAACCAACGGTATTGCCTCCCGCCGGTGGCTGTACCAGGCTAACCCCCGCTTAACCGGCTTAATCACCCAGCTGATTGGGGATGGCTTCCTCCACGATATGCCCCAGCTGAAAAAGCTGCTGCCCTTCCAGGAGGATAAACAGGTACTGGAACAGCTGGCTAAAATAAAACAGGCCAACAAGGAGGATTTTGCCAAGTATATCCACAATAAAACAGGCCGGGTAATTGACCCTTCCTCTGTTTTTGACGTTCAGGTAAAGCGGCTTCATGAGTACAAGCGGCAGCTGCTTAACGCTTTGCACATTTTAACCCTGTACCACGAAATTAAAACCAACCCTAAGGCCAACATACCGCCAACCACTTTCCTGTTTGGGGCAAAAGCGGCCCCTGGCTACTACCTTGCCAAACAGATTATTAAATTTATTTGCAGCCTGCAAAAAATGATTGCAGCCGACCCCCAGGTTAAGGACATTTTAAACATTGTTTACCTGGAAAACTACTGCGTAACCACCTCTGAGCTGCTGATGCCGGCCAGCGATATTTCGGAACAGATTTCCCTGGCAGGAACAGAAGCCTCGGGCACAGGCAACATGAAGCTGATGCTCAACGGCGCTGTAACCCTTGGCACCTGGGATGGGGCCAATATTGAAATTGGCGAGGCTGTAGGGCCGGAAAATATTTTTGTTTTTGGTATGCGCACACCGGAAGTAGTGGCCCTGAAACAACGCGGTTACTACCCCAACGAAATTTACACCAGCCACCCTTCCCTGAATTGGGCTATTAACCAGCTTGCCCAAAACATTGGGGGCGATTCCTTTGAACCCATTGCCGATGTTTTAAAATTCAAAGACCCCTACATGGTTTTGCAGGACTTTGACAGCTACGACCAAACAAAGCGCGCCGCGCTGCTGACCTATGGCGATTTATACCGCTGGCAGAAAATGTCCCTGAACAATATTGCCCAGTCCGGCTTTTTCTGCGCCGACCGCGCCATTGAGGAATACGCCGCAAAAATTTGGGGCATAAAATAACCAATGAAAACGTTGCCGGCCCCGGCAGCCCGTTACGGAAGGGCTGCCGGGGCCAGCTTTAAACCATAGTATTCCCTGAAAGGAGGCGCCCATGGACACCTGTATTTTTGACAGTAAGCTAACGGAATATAAATCCCCCTTTGGGGCTGTTCCCAGCAACAGCCCAGTAACCTTTCGCATAAAGCTGCCGAAAAATATTGCGCCTGAATTTGTTTGCCTTGTGCTTCATGCCGACGGCGAGGAGGACAAGGAAATTCCTATGGAACTGGTGGAATACACAGCCAACGAAAACATTTACACCACTGTAATTGTACCTACAGAGCCCAAGCTGTACTTTTACAGCTTTTCCTTTTTGGCCGAGGGCCGGCGTTCCACCGTGCGGGCCGACCAATACAAAATTGGCCAAATTGACCGGCCGGACTGCTATGCCTGGCAGCTTACCATATATGACAGAAACATGCAGGCTCCCGCCTGTTTTGGCAGAGGGATTATTTACCAAATTTTCCCTGACCGCTTCTGCTGCTCCGGCCAGCCTAAAAGGGACATCCCCTACGGCCGCCGCCTGCGGCAGGACTGGGGCAACCTGCCGGAATTTTTACCCAATGCCCAAGGGGAAATTACCAATTCCGACTACTTTGGCGGCGACCTAAGAGGAATAGAGGAACACTTGGACTATTTGGTGGACCTTGGGGTAACCTGCCTGTACCTGAACCCCATTTTTGAGGCTCATTCCAACCACCGGTACAACACGGCAGATTTTAGGAAAATAGACCCGCTGCTGGGTACGGAGGAAGACTTCATCAGCCTATGCCGCGCTGCCAAGGAACGGGGCATTGCCGTTGTTTTGGACGGTGTTTTTAACCATACCGGCAGCGACAGCATTTATTTTAACAAGGAAGGCCGCTACGGTGAAAATACCGGCGCCTACCGGGACCCCCAAAGCCCTTACCGCAGCTGGTACCACTTTATTAACTACCCCAACAGCTACGAAAGCTGGTGGGGCTTTAACACCCTGCCCAACGTGGAGGAGCTGAACCCCAATTACCTGAACTTTATTTGCGGGGAGGGGGATTCGGTGGTGGGCCACTGGCTAAAATTAGGCGCCAGCGGCTTCCGTTTGGATGTGGCAGATGAGCTGCCCGATGAGTTTATTGACCAGCTAACCCGGCGGGTAAAGGCAGATAACCCTAATTTTTGCGTTATTGGCGAGGTGTGGGAGGATGCTTCCAACAAAATTGCCTACAGCCGCCGCCGGCGTTACCTGCTGGGCAGCCAGTTGGACAGTGTAATGAACTACCCCTTCCGCAACTGTATTTTAAACTACATCCGCTATGGGGACAGCCGCCAGTTTTTAACCACTGTAAGCACCATTGTGGAAAACTACCCCACCCCTGCCCTAAACTGCGCCATGAACTCCCTTTCTACCCACGATACGGAAAGAGCCATTACCATGCTTATAGGGGAGCCCTTAAACGGCCGCGACCGCAGCTGGCAGGCGGAACACCATTACCTGTGTGCAGACCAGTACCACACCGGGCTGGAGCTGCTGAAGTTAGCCGCCGTTTTGCAGTATTTTCTGCCGGGTATTCCCAGCCTGTATTACGGGGACGAAGCGGGGTTAAGCGGCTACCGCGACCCCTTTAACCGCTGCTGCTACCCCTGGGGCTACGAAAACCATGAACTAATTAATTGGTTTGAAAACTTAGGCCAGCTCCGCCTTTCCCTCCCCTTTTTGCAGGAAAGCCGGTTTACCCCTTTGGTGGTTACAGAAAACATTTGCGCCTTTGTTCGCCGCGCTTCCGCCGAACAGCAAATTTTAGTGGCTGTAAACCGTTCCCAGCAGGGCTACTACCTGCCGGTGCCCAAAGAATTTGAAGACGCGGAGCCCATTGTCCTGTTTGGGGATTACCGCACCCGCCTGCTTTCCGGCCGCGGCGCCGTTATTTTGGTATGCAACCGCCAACCCAGCACTTCGCTGCGTGGCTCCACAAGAGGTTCACTTTCCAACCTAAGGTAGGGGGCCAAAAGCCTTCTGCCTTGGGTTGGAGGCTTTTGGAGGGGAAAAGTTCCCTCTCTGCCCCCCGCCAGGCAAGGCTGAAAACCCCAAAAAAGGAGAATAATTATGAAACAAAAAAGCGCGGAAATCCTGTGCATTGGTACAGAGCTGCTTATGGGCAACACTGTAAACACCAACGCCGCTTACTTAGGCCGGGAGCTGGCCCATTTGGGCGTTAACGTATACCGCCAGGAAGTTGTGGGCGATAACCCCCAGCGCCTGCGGGAAAGCCTGGAGCAGGCTTTTTCCCGGTGCGACATTGTCATTACTACCGGCGGCCTGGGCCCCACCTACGACGACCTTTCCAAGGAAACCATTGCCGCCTATTTTGGCCGCAGCCTTGTGCTGGACCCGCCTTCTTTGGCGCGCATAGAGGAGCATTTCCGCCTGCTAAACCGGGAAATGACAGAAAATAACCGCAAACAGGCCATGATGCCCCAGGGCTGCACTATTTTCCCCAACCCCAACGGCACGGCTCCCGGCTGCGCCATTGAGCAGGACGGCAAGCTGGCCTTTATGCTGCCCGGCCCGCCCCGGGAAATGAAGCCCATGTTTGAGCATTATGTGGCCCCTTATTTAATGGAACAGAGCGACACAAAGCTGGTTTCCCGCATGATTCATTTGTTCGGCATTGGGGAATCGGCCTTGGAACATAAGCTCCACGATGTTATGGTGGCCAGCACAAACCCCACCCTGGCCCCCTATGCCAAATCCGGCGAGGTGATGCTGCGGGTAACTGCAAGGGTAACGCAGGGCGAGGACGGCGAAAGCTTGCTGGCCCCTATGCTTGAAACTGTGCGCCAGGCCGCCGGGGAATTTATTTACGGCATTGACATTGGCAGCCTGCAAAACGCCGCCGTGCAAAAGCTGCTGGAAAAGGGGCTCACTGTGGCCACTGCGGAAAGCTGCACCGGGGGCTATGTTTCCAAGCGGCTGACAGAGGTCAGCGGTTCTTCCCAGGTGCTGGGGTACGGCGTTTGCACCTATGCCAACCAGGCCAAGGAACAGCTTTTAGGGGTTTCCCACAGCACTTTGGAAACCTTTGGCGCCGTTTCTTCCCAAACAGCCAAGGAGATGGCCGATGGCGTCCGCCGCCTTTCCGGTGCGGATATTGGCATTTCTACCACCGGCATTGCCGGGCCCTTGGGCGGGACAGAGGAAAAGCCCGTTGGCCTTGTTTATGTTGGGGTGAGCAGCAAATATTACAACCATGTACTGGAGCTGCACATTAACCCCCGCGGCGATGACGCTAGGGAATATATCCGGTACATTGCATCCTCCCACGCGCTGCACCAGCTGTGGAAGGCTGCCAATATGGCATAATAAAAGGAGGGGAAGCTTACTGTTTCCCCTCCTTAATAATTTTTTGGCGGGTGCCCTTGGCCCTTTTTGTGGGGCTGAAAGCCCCACAAGCAGGCTTGGAAGCGCCCACATATTTTCAAAAAGAAAAAGGAAGGGAGGCCAACGCCTCCCTTTTACCTTTCTATAACCCCGCTTTCTTCCGCCAGCTTCAGCAGCAGGTCTGCCGCGGCGCTGCGGTTTAAAGGCAGCATGGGCTGAACCTCCTCTGTATGCCGCGGCAGCATCTGGCAGGCGCCCATGGCCATGTAGGAAGGCACTGCCCATTGGGGAATTTCCTGCTCATCCCTTACGTTTAAGTGAAATTTTGTTACCTGAGGCGTTTGCGCCGCCTTATTTACCATATACACCGCCTGAGCCCTGGTGGGAACTTCCTTGGGGTAAAAGGGTTCTGTTTCCAAAATGCCGCTGCTTAATGCCTCCTGCACATAGGGTTTAAGCCACAGGGGAATATCCTTGTCGTTGGGCAGCCCCGTATTGACGCAGGAGGATAAATTTTTCCCCTTTCCTGCGGCGTTGAGAACCATAACTAAAAAATCCCCGTTGTTTACCTCCTTTTCCGGATAAAACAGGACAATCTCCCCTGTTTTTTCCCCCGTCATAACCCCGCTTTCACTAAGCTTTAAAGCTGCATATTCCGAAGGGCTGCCCTTCATATCTGTAAAAGAAGATACCGGCGCCTTTTTTTGGATACTTACTGTAACCAAAGCCTCTTTGGAACAGCTCCCCTGGCTGTCTACCGCCGACAGGGTAAAGCTGTCCTTTCCTGTTGCATCTAAAAAGGGTGTGTAGGTATAGGTGGTTCCTTCCACCTGCACATACCCTTTTTGTGGGGGATTGGAAACCAGAACCGCTACTTCCCCGCTGCCCCCGGTAACCTGGGCTGTTCTGCGCACCGACACATTTTTTGCTGTAGTGCAATCGTCGTTTTCTATGGTTGGGGGCACTATGGCGCCCTCCGTTATGGTAAGGCTTACAGTGGCGGCCACCTGGCGGCTGCATTGGGGAATAAAGCTAAACCAGCATTTCCCCTTTTCCCTTGTTGGCACAAAGCACAACCGTTCCAGCTGGCTGCGGGTAAGGGTTTCGTTTTTCTCTACGGCCACACCGTCCAGCACCAACACCCCCTGTTCCCTGTTGGGCAGTATGGTAAAGCGCGCGGAAATTAAATCCCCTTTGGGGATCCCCAGGCGGCGTTCAAAGTACTCCGCTGTAAAGGCTGTGGTTTCTTCCGCTGAGGCCTGGGCTTCATAAACCTCGCTTACCATATCCTTTGGGGCCTGCGCTGCGGCAGGCAGCATAGTTAGGGACAGAACAGCGGCAAAGGCGGCTCCTGCAAAATATATTTTCTTCATAAACTCCCTCTTTTCCCTTTTGCTTCCATCGCCTTGCAAGGGCCAAAATAACCGCTGGCTGGGTTGGGCCTTCGTGCCATGCTGTTTTTGGTAGTTTGTCAGTATCCCTCCTGCCTTTGGCAAAGGAACAGCCGCATCCCAAAAAAATCCAATCCATCTGCTATTGTTCCTAACCGGGGGTTGCCCTTTGTTAAACGATGGCTGCTGCCACTATTTATATGCAAAGGGAAGGGGCAACTTGCCTTGGAGTCAGCCCAGCCTGGGGGAAAATTGCCTGAATACCTCCAAATTGTGAGAATTCACACAAAAATGTCCGTTTTTTTGCCGAGATTGGCAGGCTTAGGCAGGCCAAATAGCCGTATTGCAAAGGTTTTGTGAGGTTTTGCGAGGGGCCCTCACAACCCCCCGGCGGCCAGCCTCATTAAGCTCCTGGAGGGATAGAGAAAGGAACCCCGCCTGCCTGCGTAAAACAGGAAATTTTGTCTTAAAAAACAAAACTGTACCGGGGAAAAACTGTTCCTTTCGTAAGAAATTGTTTCCCCTGTTTACAAACCGCCTTTTCCTATTTATAATATATAAAATAAGTTTATCTGCTATTTTTCCCCTAAGGCGGGGAAATTTCATTCAGCCCCAACATAAGGAAAAAATAAATAATAGGAAAGTCGGTGATTTTTTGGCACACGAAATCGTTTTAATTTTAGACTTTGGCGGCCAATACAACCAGCTGATTGCCCGGCGCGTGCGCGATATGGGCATTTACTGTGAAATTATCCCTTACAAAAAGGCCACAGTAGAAGCTGTAAAAGAGAAAGCCCCCATTGGCATCATCTTTACTGGTGGCCCCAACAGCGTTTACCTGGAAACCTCCCCCAAGGTGGACCCCGCCATTTTTGAGCTGGGCATTCCTGTTTTAGGTATTTGTTATGGCAACCAGCTCATGGCCCACACCCTGGGCGGCAAGGTTGGCTCCGGCACCAAAAAGGAGTACGGCAAAACAGAAACACACTTTGAAAGCCAGTGCTGCCTGTTTAAAGATTTGCCTGAAACTGCCGTTACCTGGATGAGCCACACGGATTTGGTTGAAAAACTGCCTGAAGGCTTCACCGTAACCGCCTATACCTCCTCCTGCCCCGTGGCTGCTATGGCTAATCCTGCCAAAAACCTGTACGGCCTGCAGTTCCACCCAGAGGTACTGCATACGGAAAACGGCCTGCAAATCCTCCGTAACTTCCTGTACCAGGTTTGCCGCGCCTCTGGCGACTGGAGCATGAAGGACTACTGCTCCACGGTAATTGAGGACCTGCGCGCCAAAATTGGCGGCGGCAAGGTACTTTTGGCCCTTTCTGGCGGGGTGGACAGCTCCGTTGTTGCCAAGCTGCTTTCCAAGGCGGTGGGCAGCCAGCTGACCTGCATTTTTGTAGACCATGGCCTGATGCGCAAAAATGAAGGCGATGAAATTGAGGCCGTATTTGGCAACGGGGACATTAACTTTGTGCGTGTAAACGCCAAAGAACGGTTCCTTGGCAAGCTGGCTGGTGTTTCCGACCCGGAAAAGAAGCGCAAAATTATTGGTGAAGAATTTATCCGCGTTTTTGAAGAGGAAGCAAAGAAAATTGGCGCTGTGGACTTTTTAGCCCAAGGCACCATTTATGCCGATATTGTAGAATCCGGCGTGGGCAACGCCGCCGTAATAAAAAGCCACCACAATGTGGGCGGCCTGCCGGAACACGTTGATTTTAAAGCCCTGGTGGAGCCCCTGCGTCTATTGTTTAAGGATGAAGTCCGCCAGCTGGGCCGCGAGCTGGGCCTGCCGGACTATTTGGTAAACCGTCAGCCCTTCCCTGGCCCCGGCCTTGCTATTCGCGTGATTGGGGAAATTACCAAAGAAAAGCTGGATATTCTCCGCGAGGCCGACTACATTTGGCGGGATGAAATTGCCAAAGCCGGCCTGGACACCCAGGTACACCAATACTTTGCTGTGCTTACCTCCATGCGCTCCGTAGGCGTTATGGGCGATGCCAGAACCTACGACTACACCCTGGCACTGCGGGGTGTAACCACTGCTGATTTCATGACTGCCGATTGGGCAAGAATCCCTTACGACGTATTGGAAAAAACCTCCGGCAGAATTGTAAACGAGGTGGGACACATTAACCGCATTGTTTATGATATTACAAGTAAACCACCAGCGACCATTGAGTGGGAATAATTTCTTGCCTTTAAAAAAGCCTTTAGTTATGCGGTTTTAGCCGTTTGAATGTCCTTGGTGGCAACAAAATGGCAACAAAAAATCGGATAGCGTATGCTTTACCAATAATACAAATAATGTAGATACTATTTGCTAAATCACCCATACAAATTTGTTTAAGATTGATTTATGGGGAGCGAGTGGGAATAAGTTGAACATTGCCGCAAACCTGTATTATAAGCGGGTTTGCGGCGTTTTCTTTCGCCTCGGAGTACACAAAAGGTACATGAAATGGGGTTAAAAGAAACTTTGCAGTCTCTCGGCTACTTCTCCCTGCTTATTGGGATACAGGTGGGAGTAGGTCTGCAAAGTAGTTTTTATGTCTTCATAACCCAGCCGTTCACTGATTAAAAGCGGGGAAAATCCCATTTCAATCAACAGACTTGCGTGGCTATGCCTCAGATCATGAATTCTGATAACTTTGACACCACTCTTTTTGCAGCCCCTTTCCATCTCATGTTTAAGATAATGCTTTGTCACAGTAAATAGCCGTTCACTTGGTTCGTAATCTACAAGCTTTTCAGCGTAAGACTTTACAAGGTTGCAAATAGAAAGCGGCAAAGCAACTTTCCGTTTGCTTTTTGGTGTTTTCGGCTCAAGGGTCAAATCCTCGTTGTCGAGTCGTGCATAGTTTTTGTTGATCGACACTGTGTTCTCATCAAAGTTGAAGTCATTTAAGGTCAGCGCAAGCATTTCTCCAGAACGCATCCCAGACCAGAAGAGCAGGTTAACAATCGTAGTGGAAACGATCTTGTCACTGACAGCCTCAATGAACCGCTTGAACTCATCCACCGTCCAAAACAACATACAGTCTGCATTCTTCTTTCTCATAAAACCACAGATTCGGGCCGGATTTTCTGGAATCCGGTAATACTTACAAGCAAAATTAAAGATTGCAGACACCTGAGCAGCGCAAGGGCTGGCGAGGAAAGAAGAAATCGGGAAAACCAACCCAGGGCCTCGTTCATCAGGCAATTGAAGAAAGACCTAAGGTTTTGAGCCTTTCTTTCTCAAACTTTTGCACTTAACTTGACAAGGGGCATACAGCGAAAGAAGAGGGGAAAAAGAAGCAACTGTTCAGCGGATAGTTCCTCTGAACAGGCAGTAAGTTCGCTTTGTGAACTTGCGGCTTCACCTCTGGCCCCCCAAAGGGTTTATTCCTCTCAATAAGCGGCGGTTAGCCGCACTCAAAAAGCGTTTTTACTTCCATGGGCCACAAACAAGCTGCAAGGCCATGGAAAGAGGAACGCTTTTTCCGTGAGGCCCACGCCGTTCAGTGAACGGCTACAGCGGTGGAAGAAGTTATCACAAGCTCTACTGCCCGCTTACAAGCCCCACTTCCCCAGGGCATTACCAAACTCTCAGGCCCTAACGGTTAAAGGCCGCTCCCTATGCTTTAGCACCAGCGGGAAGCAAGCCCCATAGTATGGGGCAAATTTCTTTTAATGCCAAAAAATATATGGTTGGGGAGCGCTATCGCCCCACAAAGAAAGGGAATAGAGGCTCCCTAAAAAGGTTTGCTGAGAACTTATTTAAAAATTTTAGTATTTTATAAGAAAAGGTATTGTGTATTACAATGTAGTGTGCTATAATGAGTACGCAAAGGGGTGATGATATGAACACACAGTTTCGCAAGGGTGTAATAGAAATGTGCATTCTGGCACTGATAGAGCGCAAGGATATGTATGGCTACGAGATTGTACAAAACATTGCGCATTATACGGAAATTAACGAAGGTACCGTATACCCTATTTTGCGGCGGCTTACCCAGGAGGAGTATTTTGTTACCTACCTAAAGGAAAGCACTGTTGGCCCCGCCCGCAAATACTACCACATAACAGAACGGGGCAAGGCGTACTTAAGCGCCCTGCGGTTGGATTGGGACGAATTTGCCAAAATGGTGGAAGATATTTTAAGAGGTGAAGAACATGAATAAAATGGAATACTTGTCCAAGCTGGAAGCCTGCTTAAAACACCGGCTTTCCAAAGCGGAGATTAACGACATTATGCGGGACTACGCCGAATATTTTGAGGAAGGCCGCCGCCAAAGCAAAACAGATTTTGAAATTTCGGCCAAGTTAGGCGAGCCGGAGCTGGTAGCCCGCCAAATTATAGAAGAAAGCGCCGCCAATGCCGGTTTTTCCCCCATTAACATGAAGGAAGAATGGAAACACAGCAAAGAGGACGCCCGCCAGTGGCAGATTGGCAGCAGCGCCAAGGGGTGCCTTTCCTCCCTGGTTAAAATTATCTGCCTGCTTATTTTGTTCCCCTTCGCCCTTTTAGCCGTATGCAGCGGCGCGGTGGCTTTGCTTCTTGTTTTATGCGGCCTGTGCCTGATGCTGCTTGTCCCTGCCTGCGGCGTTTTAATGGGTATTGCCGGGCTGTTGACCTCTTCCTTTGCTGTTTCCTTTTCTTTCCCCGCCATTGGGATGTTGGGTATTTTTGGCTCCATTGCCTTAATTGCTTTAAGTGTATGTGTAACTGCTTTAATGGTAATGTTTATTCGCAGCTTGTACCGCTGGACAGGGAGGCTGTTTGTCAGCCTAAAGCATTCCTTGTTCCCAAGCTCTTCCAAAAAGGAAAGCCAAGAGGGCTGCAGGGAACAGGAAGCTCCAGCAGAACCTGTTTTGGATACTGATGCGGCACCTGTGGAGGAAGAATTTAATCAACCCCAGGAAACACTGTTAGAGGAGGGGAACGACCATGAATAAAACAAAAAACATCGCCTTAATTTCCTTTATTATTTTTATTATTGCTACCCTGGCCTCCATTGTAGCCGCACCTTTTGCCGCCAAAAGCGGTATTGCCTACTATAACCAGCTGGTGGATGAGGGGGAAACCAGCCAGGATTTGCTGGTAAAAAACACCATACTGCCTGAAAGTGTAAAAAAACTGGAGCTTTCTACTTTGGGCTGGATGCGGGTAAAAATACTGCCCTCGGAAAATGGGCAAATTTACTTTGAACTGTACAACGGCGGCCTGAACTACGGCCATGTCATTGAATCCACCATTTCCGAAGACGGCACTTCCGCCGCCATTTGCCTTGGTGTTTCAGAAAACAGAAAAATTACAGAGGAAAATATACGCACCACCCTACTGGCCTCTGTAAACGGTTACCACATTTACACCGTTTCCCTTCACCTGCCCCAGGATGCTGCCTTAATTGTGCAGGACGAGTATTTACTGGATAATATCGCCTTTGGCAGCACGCCTTTTGCCAACCGGGAGGAGCTGATGGCCCAGGCTGGCTTTAATGATATAGAAGAAACCGACCTTTCCTACTGCATTTCCCGCATTTCCGACCTGCAAGACTCCATAAACGGCTATAAGCTGCCCAAAAGTTACGATGGCGAGTATGATGTTCCTTACAGTGTAAGCACCTTCCAGGAGGAAACCTATGGCTTTTACCAGGAAATTGCAGACTACCGCCGGCAAATGCTTCAGGAGGTTTACAGCACCACCTATAAAAAAGCTGTACCCAATGAGGATTACCTTTTGGTGGAAGAACTGACCCAGGCGGAAAAAGAACGGGACCTTTTGGAAGCCAAGCTGAACTATATGTACGAGGATATGAAAGCTGGCCGGATTACTGAAAATGTGTATATTGCCCTAAAGGCCGAACAGGAAACTGCTTTGGCCCAAACCCAGGCCACTGTGCTGAATTTGGAGGAGCAGTTCCACGCCATTTGCTTCCCCAGCCCCACTGTGGAAACGGAGGTAACCGCAGAAGCCATTCCTACCGAAGCACCCCAAAAGGAAGCCGCCGCGGAAGAACCTGCTGCGGCTGTCTCTCTTGCTCCAGCCCAATAAATTAGCCCACTCCATTTTATATTTATTCATCTAACCGCAATGGCCCGCCAATACTTTACTGGCGGGCTGTTGTGGTTTTCCCCGTTTTACTATGGAAGCCAAGAAATTCACCCTATAAATACTTGGGTGTGATTTTTACATTTTCGTCATAATTATTCTGTTGACATTAAAAAAATAATGAATATAATGGAAATACAGAAAATAATTAATCAGTTAATAGTTAACTGATTAATTATTTTAAATTTTTTTTGTTCTACAATAAAAAGCTGTTGCGCGAGCGAAACAATTTTCCCAAGTTTTGCAGGCGAAGCCAAAAAACTTGTAAGGGGCGTTCACACCGTTTTGTTTCGCACAAATGGTTCACGCCCCGTTTCGCCCTTCCCGCCTAGTGCAAAGCTTCGCAAGAAAAATAGTTTCGCTTCGCTCAACTATTTTTTATACCTAGGACGCCCTGCGGCCCAAATGAAAGAAAGGAGTTGGACATGGAAAAAACCTCAATGGAAATTTCCCATAACCTAAACAGGATTTCCATTTTGCAGCGCATTGCTTCTCAAAAGGCTTCTGCCAAGGCGGGCATTTATATTGGCCAGCTGCCTCTTTTGGGCTATGTTGCCCACCACCCAGGCTGCACCCAAAGGGATGTGGCGGCACATTTGCAGGTTTCGGCCCCCAACATTACGGCAATGGTAAAGCGCATGGTAAGGGCCGGCCTCATGGAAAAACAGGTGGGTGCGGAAAACCTGCGCTGCAACAGCCTGTTTATTACCCCCCAGGGCAAGGAGATGCTAAAACGCTCTGTAGAGGTGTTTACCGAAATCGACCGTATGCTGTTTGCCGGCTTTTCGGAGCAGGAGCTTCTCCAGCTTCATGCTTTTACCACCCGCCTGGTAGAAAACGCGGCCAGCAAGGAATACCGGGACGCTTCCCATTTTGCTTTAATTGCTATGCTGAAAAAAATGGAAAACGATTCCGACGCCCAGCTTCCCTATTTATCCCAAGAACAGGAGGTACCTACAGTTGATTAAAAAGTTTGTTCCCTACATGAAAAACCAATGGTTTTTCATTATTGCAGCGCCCCTTTCCGTGGTGCTGGAAGTATTGATTGAAACCCGCATCCCCCTTTTAATGGCCAATATTATTGATATTGGCATTAACCAACAGGATATGGCCTACGTTGTGCGCACCGGCTTGCTTATGATTGTTATGGCCCTCATTTCCCTGCTGTTTGGCGCCCTAGCCGCCCGTTTTGCAGCCAAGGGGGGCATTGGCTTTTCCCGGGACCTGCGCCAGGCTATTTTTAACAAGGTGCAGGATTTCTCTTTTGCCAATATTGACAAATTCAGCACCGCTTCCCTGGTAACCCGCCTTACTACCGACATCAGCCGCCTGCAAATGGCGTTTATGATGTCCCTGCGCATGCTGGTGCGGGCCCCCGTTATGCTGGTAACCGCCACCTTAATGGCCCACAGCATCAACTCCAGCATGGTTTCCATTTTCCTTGTGGCCATTCCATTTTTAGCTGTTTCCTTGGCGGTAATTGCCACAACAACCTATCCCCGTTTTCAGGCCATGATGAAAAAGTTTGACTTTATGAACTCCACGGTTCAGGAAAACCTGGTTGCCATCCGGGTGGTAAAGGCCTTTTCACGGGAAGGTTTTGAAAAGAAAAAGTTTGACAAAGCCATTGACGAATTACAGGATTACTCCATTCAGGCAGAAAAAATCCTGGCCTTTAACTCCCCCATTATGCAGCTTACCATGTATTTCTGCATCATTGCTATTGTGTGGTTTGGCGGCAACAAAATTATTGCAGGCACCATGCAAACCGGTGAACTGATGAGCTTTATCAGCTACGTTACCCAAATTTTAATGTCCCTGATGATGATTGCCATGATTTTTATTGGCCTTGTCATGTCCCGTGCCTCCATTACCCGTATTGTGGAGGTTTTGGATGAAAAAATTGATATTACCGACCAGCATATTTCCCAGGAGCCTGCCGTAGAGGATGGCTCTGTGGTGTTTGAAAACGTTTCCTTCCGCTACGGCAAGGAGGAGGACGCCAACTTGGTTTTGGAAAACATTAACCTGAGCATCCAGTCCGGTGAAACAGTGGGGATTATTGGCGGCACCGGCTCCGCCAAAACCACCCTGGTACAGCTCATCCCCCGTTTGTACGACGTTGCCGGCGGCAAAGTTTCCGTTGGCGGCCACGATGTGCGGGATTATAAGCTGAATACCCTGCGCCAGGCCGTGGGTATGGTGCTGCAAAAGAACGTGCTGTTCTCTGGTACCATTGAGGAAAACCTGCGCTGGGGCGACGCCAACGCCACCGAGGCCCAAATCCGCACCGCCTGCCAAAGCGCCCAAGCCGACAGCTTTGTTCAGTCCTTCCCCCAGCAGTACAAAACCGACCTTGGCCAAGGGGGCGTAAATGTTTCCGGCGGGCAAAAGCAGCGGCTGTGCATTGCCCGGGCCCTGCTGAAAAAACCAAAAATACTGATTTTAGACGACAGTACCAGCGCTGTGGATACCGCTACAGACGCCAAAATCCGGGAGGCCTTCCGCCGGGATTTAAAGGACACCACAAAAATTATTATTGCCCAGCGCATCTCCTCCGTCAGCGACGCGGATAAAATTATCGTTTTGGATGACGGAAATATCAGCGCCATTGGCACCCATGAAGAACTGCTGCAAAGCAGCCATATTTACCGCGAGGTATACCAGTCCCAGCAGAAAGGAGCTGAAGAATAATGCCAGGACCACACGGCGGCCGCCACGGCTACCAAAAACCCCAAAACCCAGGCAAAACCTTTTTGCGCATTGTAAAATATATGACAGACTCTAAGTTGCGCATTGCTGTTGTTGTAGTTGCTGTTATTATCAGTTCCTGCACCAACATTGTAGGTACTTACTTTTTAAAACCCTTAATTAACGATTACATTGTCCCCTTTATTGGCCAGCAGGATGTAAACTTTGCCCCCTTTATTGGTATGCTGTGCGTTTTAGGCGCAATTTACCTTACCGGGGCCCTTTGCACCTACATTTCCAACCGGCTTATGGTAGATATTTCTAACCACTCCCTCAACAGCATCCGCCGGGATTTATTCCGCCATATGCAGGAACTGCCTATTCGTTATTTTGACACCCACACCCACGGCGAGCTGATGAGCCGTTACACCAACGACGTTGACGCCCTGCGGGAAATGCTCAGCAATAGTATGACAGCCCTTATTACCTCCACCATTACCGTGGTGGGCACCTTCACTATGATGCTGATTTTAAGCCCCCTGCTTACTTTGCTGATTATTTTAATGCTGCTGGTGATGCTGTTTATCATCAAAACCATTGGCGGGCGCAGCGCCAGGGCGTTCCAGCGGCAGCAAAGGGCCTTAGGCGCTGTAAACGGCTACATTGAAGAAATGATTGAAGGCCAAAAGGTGGTAAAGGTGTTCTGCCACGAAGAAACAGTACAGAAGGACTTTAAAGCCCTAAACGACGAGCTGTGCAACGCCGCCACAGACGCCAACACCTTCGCCAGTATTTTAATGCCCATTATGGGGAATATTTCCTACATCAATTACGCCATTACCGCCACAGTAGGCGCGGCTTTGGCCATTAACGGCAAAATGGACCTGGGCTCCATTGCTTCCTTTTTGCAGTACACCCGTTCCTTTTCCCAGCCCCTGACCCAAATTTCCCAGCAGTTTAACAACATTCTTTCCGCCCTGGCCGGCGCCGAGCGCATTTTCACCATGATCGACCAGCCTGCCGAGGAGGACGAAGGCTACGTTACCCTGGTAAACGCGGTGCGCCAGGAGGACGGCACCCTCCAGGAAACCGACCGCCACACCGGCCTGTGGGCCTGGAAGCACCCCCACAAGGACGGCACCCTCACCTATACCCAGGTGAAAGGCGACGTACAGTTTGAAAACGTCACCTTTGGCTACAACCCGGACAAAACTGTTCTCCACAATGTAAGCCTGTATGCAAAACCGGGGCAAAAAATTGCCTTTGTCGGCTCCACTGGCGCCGGTAAAACAACCATTACCAACCTGCTAAACCGGTTTTATGAAATCAACAATGGTAAAATCCGTTACGATGGCATTAACATTCAAAAAATTAAAAAGAACGACCTGCGCCGTTCCCTTTCCATGGTGCTTCAGGATACCCACCTGTTTACCGGCACCGTTATGGAAAACATCCGCTACGGTAATTTGGACGCTACGGATGAGGAAGTAATTGCCGCCGCCAAACTGGCCAACGCCCACAACTTTATACAGCACCTGCCCCAGGGGTACAACACAATACTTACCTCTGACGGCGCCAACCTGAGCCAAGGCCAACGGCAGCTCCTTGCCATTGCCCGCGCCGCCGTGGCCGACCCGCCGGTGCTTGTTTTGGATGAAGCTACTTCCTCCATTGATACCCGCACCGAAGCCCTCATTGAAAAAGGCATGGACAGCTTAATGACCGGCCGAACTGTATTCGTAATTGCCCACCGCCTTTCCACGGTGCGCAACTCCAACGCCATTATGGTTTTGGAAAACGGGCAAATTATTGAACGGGGCGACCATGACCAGTTAATTGAACAAAAAGGCAAGTATTACCAGCTTTACACCGGTATGTTTGAGCTTTCTTAACAGAAGGCGTGGAAGAGAAATCTTCCACGCCTTCTGTTTTTTGTTTTTCGGATAAAATTTTCTTCTCAGTGGTTCCAGCCCCAAAACTTACAGCGGTATACCGCTGTAAGTTAGCAAGTTGGGCTATGCCCAAC
>CAJTSZ010000032.1 GCA_910578755.1 uncultured Oscillospiraceae bacterium
GGCTGTTTTGCAGGCGGTTTTATTTTAGAATAGTAAGTACATCGGTGGGGGCGGCAGGGTAGTACTGCGCGGGAATTTGCTGCTTGGTTCCCCAGGTGGCCAACGCAAAGGCGCAGCCTGCGTTTTGGGCGCAGCCCTGGTCAAATACGCTGTCGCCAACAAAAAGAATATCCTGCATAGCAATGCCGGAAAGGCGGGAGAACAGCAGCAGGGATTCCGGGTCCGGCTTGGGGGCCGAAACCATGTCGCAGGTAATGGCGTGGCTGCACAGGGAAGGGAAGTCCAGGCCAACGGTTTCCACCACAAAACGTACCTCCTCCCTGGTGCGGGAGGTGTTTATGCCTAAAACATAGCCTTGTTCCTTAATGGAGTTCAGGGTTTCCCAAATGCCGGGGAACAGCCTTTGCCGGGGCAGGAATTGGTTCATGTAATGTTGAAATGTTTTGGTAAAGGAAGGAAGCTCATCCGGGGTAATTTGCAAAAAATCCAGGGTGGCCTGGTGGGTAGCGCCATAAATAAAATCGGTGTCCTGGGTGGTAAGGCGGCGGCCGCGAAGCTGGTAAAAGGCTTCCTCTACAGCATCCACCACAAAGCGGGTGTCCACAATGGTGCCGTCCACATCAAAAATAACTGCTTTGTACATGGTAAAACCTCCTGTATATCGGGTCAAAAAATTGGTAAAGGAAATTAGTCCAAAGGTTTGCGGCCGTATATTACCCGTTCTATCCCTTCCAAATCCTCCCTAAAACCAATGGAGCAGTAGCCTGCCCGGGCCAAAATATCCTTTACAGCCTGGGCCTGCCGCCAGCCAACTTCAAAGGCAAGTAATCCTCCCGGCTTTAAAAAGGGCAGGTAACGCTGGGCAATAAGCCGGTAGAAGTACAAGCCGTTTTCCGGGGCCTCCAAAGCCATGGCGGGCTCAAAGGTAACTTCCTTTTGCAGGGAAAGCATTTCTTCCGGGGCAAGGTAAGGCGGGTTAGCAGTAATAATGTCCAAAGGTTCAGGGGGCTGCCACTGGGCCACATCCCCCTCCACAATGGTAAGGTTTTTGCACTGGTGAAAGGCGGCGTTTTTGTGCAAGTATGCCAGCGCCTGGGGGGAAAGCTCCACAGCCCAAAGGGAGGCCCGGGGCAGCTCCCGGGCAAAAACTACGGGCAGGCAGCCGCTGCCGCTGCATAAGTCCGCTATAGCAGGGGCAGTAATAGGCCGGGCAGCCTCCAGGGCAGCATCCGCCAGGGTTTCCGTATCTGCCCGGGGGATAAGCACCCCTTCTCCAACAAAAAAGGGGTAGCCGTAAAATTCCCACTGGCCGGCCAAATATTGCAGGGGATAGCCCTGGGAACGCTTTTTTACCAGGGCAAAAAAATGCTCCGCCTCCTGGGAGGGGGCAGGGGCATCTTTGTTGCAGAGCAGCTGGTGCTTTGTAAGGTGAAAGGCGCTTTCTGCAAGAATATAACACTCAAAGCCGCAGGAACTGGGGGAAAAGCCCGCTTGTTTCAAAAGCGCTTTCCCTTGCTGAACAGCTTGCCAAAGGGTCATGGTTTGGTTCTCCTTTTTCAGTTACCGCTGGGCCTCATCAGGGATGACAGCCTTCATGGCGGCAATGGCAATTTCAATCATTTCATCGTCAGGCTCTTTCGTGGTCAGGCGCTGTATCCAAAGGCCAGGGGCGGAAAGGATTTTGGTGAATAAATTGTCATGCCTTCCGGCAAATTTAATGCATTCGTAAGAAAGGGACATAATAATTGGCAGGCAAAGCAGCTTTAGCCCCATACGCATCCAAATGCTTTCCCAGGAAATAAAGGAAAGCACGATAATGGAAAGGATAAGCACAATCACTAAAAAGCTGGTGCCGCAGCGGGGGTGAAAGCGGGAGTGGCGGCGCACGTTTTCCACTGTAAGCTCCTGGCCGCTTTCGTAGCAAAAAATGGTTTTATGTTCCGCGCCGTGGTATTGGAACATGCGGTAAATATCGCCCATTTTTGAAATAAAGAACAGGTACAGGCAAAACAGGCCAATTTTGGCAAGGCCTTCAATTACCGTAAGGGCAAGGCTGTTGGGGATTATTCCCTGCAGGCCCTTTACAAGAAGGGTAGGCAAAAAAACAAACAGCCCCACCGCCAAAAGGATGGAAAAGGAGAAAACGAAAATTTGGAAAACCGTGTTGTACTTTTCGCCCAGCTTTTCCTGGAGCCTTTTTTCAAAAGCGGAGGGTTCTTCCTCCTCCAAACCGGCTTTTTCGGCAGATTTCATCAAGCAGGTGTACCCTTCCTTCATAGAATCAATAAAATTGAATATCCCCCGAATAAACGGTGTTTTTTTGTACCACTGTTTGTTTTTAGGGGAGGCCCATTCCTCCATAGAAATGGTTTGGTTGGGCAGGCGTACTGCCATGGCGGTTACTTTGGGGCCGCGCATCATAACGCCCTCAATAAGGGCTTGGCCGCCAATGCTGGTTTTTATATGTTGCTGGTTTTTATTTTTTGGCATAGTAAGTATATGCTCCTTTCCAATTTTTATATATGGGCCAAAATTTGCAAAACTTCTTCTTATTTTTAGGGACGCTGTTTTGGAAGGTGGTATGCATTTCCCAAAAACAGCCCGCAGGTTGGCAGCGAGCAAAGCGAACAGTTCGCCCCGGCCATTGAAAATATAATAACCACGATGTGGTTATTATAGCATGAAGCGTAAGCGGAATGCTATAATTGGCCATGGGGCGCAGCGAGCAAAGCGAACAGTTCGCCCCGGCCGTTGAAAATATAATAACCACAATGTGGTTATTATAGCATATAAATATGAACAAAAATACCGCGCCGCAACTAAAACGGCTGCCGCCCTATCAAGCTACCGGCAGGGAGATAATGGCAGTGGTGCCAATGCCTTCGGTACTGCGCAGCTCCAGGCTCCCGCCGTGCATATTTACAATTTCATCTGCCACAGCCAAGCCAATGCCGGAGCCCCGGCGGGTAGAATTGGCCTTGTAAAACTTATTTTTAATTTTGGGCAGGTCCGCGGCGTTAATGCCAATGCCTGTATCGGCAATGGAAACAACGGCAAAATCCCCCTGATGTTCTACACAAACTGTAACACGGTCCCCACTGTCGGAGTATTTTAAAGCATTGTCTATAATGTTGACAAATACCTGCCGCAGCCGGTTGCTGTCGCCGTTTATGGGGATAATGTCCATAGGCTCTTCGTAATTTAAGGCAATTTGGTCCCGGCGGGCCCGTTCGGTAAACATAAGCACCACGTCGCTCAGCTCCGCCACAAGGTCCAGCTTGGAGGTATTAAGCTTGAAGCGGCCGCTTTGTATGCGGGAAAAATCCAGCAGCTCCTCCACCATGGAGGAAAGGCGGTCGCTTTCTTTCAGAATAACCCCCATGCCCTTTTGCAGGGTAGCGTAGTCAATGGAAGGGTCTTTCAGGGTTTCAGCCCAGCCCTTAATGGCAGTAAGGGGGGTGCGCAGCTCGTGGGAAACAGAGGAAATAAAGTCGTTTTTCATTTTTTCGTTTTCTTTTAATTCCTCAGCCATGTAGTTGATAACATCGCAAAGCTCGCCAACCTCATCGTCGTACTGTTTTTGCAGGCGGACGGAAAAATCCCCGTGGGCAATGCGCCGGGCAGTTTTTCCCACCTGGTCCACCGGGTTAACAATGGAGTTGATAAAGTAAGAGCTGGAAAGAATAACAAAGAAAATAATCGCCATGCCAATCAACCCGGCAAGGGCAATAAAGCCAATAATCTGCCGGTTTATTTCCGAAAGGGAAACAACGTACCGCAAAGCGGCCAGTTCCGAATCTGCAACCACAGGGGTAGCAATGGTGTAAGCCATTACGGGCTCGTTGTTTAAAGGCCCCTGGTATACCCCATCCTGGGTGGAGCTTTCCATAGCCTCCTGAAAGTCGGGCATGGGGGTGTCATCGGGGGAAAAACCGCTGGAGGTAATGATAATATTACCGTTGCGGTCCAGGGCCATCAGTTCCATCTGGTCCTTCATTTCAAAATCCTCCACCATGGCCCGCACAGCGGAGGAAAAATCTACCGAATTGTCCTCCGAGTAGTTTACCAGCAGCGTGTTGGCCACCGTTGCGTTGGATTTAATAATTTGCAGTACATTGTTGTAAAAGTAACTGCGGATAAAAACAGAAAAGCCAATAATCATAGCGGAAAGCACCACAAGAATAACAAGGAAGCTGTTGTACAGCCACCGTTTTGTAATTCGCTTTACTGCCATTGCTCCGCCTTCTTTCCATTTTTCCGTTTATTTTAAAGGGTGCCGCCGGCAGGGCTAAATGCTCCATTTGTAGCCGTATCCCCAAACGGTGGTGAGGTATTGGGGGTTAGAGGGTTCATCCTCTATTTTCATCCGCAGGCGGCGAATATTTACATCCACTATTTTAACATCGCCAAAATAGTTTTCCCCCCAAACCTGGGTTAAAATGACGTTGCGCTCCAAGGCCACATTGGGGTTTTTCAAAAAGAATTCCATAATTTGAAATTCCACCTGGGTCAGGTCAATATTTTGCCCGTCCTTTTTCAAGGTGCGGCTGCGCTGGTTCAGCACAAAGGGGCCAGATTTTATTTCCGAAGGGTCCTCGTGGATTTTGCTGCTCATAGTTACACGGCGGTGTACCGCGTCCACCCGGGCAATCAGCTCCGCGGGGCCAAAGGGCTTTGTAACGTAGTCGTCGGCGCCGTACATCAGCGCCCCTACCTTGTCCATCTCCTGGCTTTTGGCGGAAAGCATAATAATGCCTACAGAGCTGCTGCGCTTGCGTATTTCCTTACATATAGTAAGGCCGTCCGTGCCGGGCATCATAATGTCCAGCAGAACAATATCAAAATTGCCCTGGCTTTCGTCAAATATACGCAGGGCCTCATCCCCGGTGGGCATATCCACAACGTCATAGCCGCTGCGTTTTAAGTTAATTACAACAAAGTCGCGGATAACATCCTCGTCTTCCGCTACCAATATCCGTTTCATAAAAAACCTCCTTTATTGGGCAATGGTTTGTGCAGCTGCCAAAAGGGCGCTACAGGTTCACAAAGGAGAACATACTCTTCAGTTCCTCCGTGGTAATTTTCAGCGGGTCGCTGTTTTCAGGGATGTAGGCGTAATATTCAAACAACCCTTGTTTGCCAATGAGCTGGAAATACTTGTTCTCAAATTTATCATGGTAATCCTTTACCGAATATACCCGGATGCGCAGCAGGGGGGAAGCGTCGCTGAAGGAGCCGTTGTAGGGCACAAAGGCCCACTCGCCGTTTTCCGTTTGGCTTACTACGGTAACATTGCCAATCCACCGCTGGGGAAAGGTAACCATGTACCGGTGGTCGGCGTTGATTACCCCGCTGGAAACTGCCTCCAGGCTTTCTAAGCCAATGTGGCAGTAGGTAACAAGGAACAGGGGCTGCCCCTCGTAATCCTCCCCGTAGCCGGGCAGGGGGGAGGCCGTGGGAATTTCTATAATGTTGTCCTCATTGGCGTCCCGGCAAAACACCTCGGTGGTGCGGGCGGTTTGGGCGGAAAGGGAGAGGGTATCGTCATCCAAAAGGTTTACCAGTTCGTTGTTGTAGGCGGCAATTACGTCGGTTACCATGGCACGGTTTGCGCGCCGGTTGTTGGTGTAGGAATCAATAAACAGGGCGTTGGTGTTCATGTCCGCCTTGCCGGGAAGTACTTGGGCAATTTCCACAGCGCCGCTGGAAAGCTGCAAGGTGCTCACTACGGAAAGCACCGGCTCGCCGGTAAAGCTTTCGGTGCGGCATACCAGGGAGGCAACAGCTTCGTCAGCATATTCATCAATGGTAAGGAGCACTATGTCCTGTTTTTTGTCTTGGTTTAAATCGGTCAGTGAAATTTTGTTGTATTCCTGTTCAAAAATATTTTCCAGGTGGCCGTTTTGGTAAGCGTATACCATTACTATATTGCTTTCGGAGTAAGAATCCTTCCAGCCAATCACAACGTTTTCCTCTATGTCGGAGGTAAGGTGTTCAAAGGAAATAAAGTCAATATCCATCTCGTTGCCGGGAGCAGCCATATCAAAGGCGGAAAACCAACCGCTTCCTGTATTATCCAATATATTAACCCAAGTGGAGGAACCTTTGGAGGGCGCCTGGTAAAATACCAAGGCTTCATCCTGGCCATCGTTGTCCAAATCATAAAAAATAAAGGAGGAACGGGAACCGCCGTTTTGAGGATATTTGTATTTAATATCGTCATCGCCTACAGCATTTTCCAAGGCTTGGGATATTTCAGATTGTTCCACCGTAAGTTTAGGCGGGCGCATTAAATTTTCAGGGGCTAAATCCAGCTGAGTGCAGGAAGTAAACAAAAGCAGCATACCCAAAAGGGGGAGCAGCTTCCAAAGCATAGGGCGGCACCGCCTTTCTGTTTTTGTGTTTGTTTTGAGGCAGAAAGCAGAAAAAAGCCGATACTGCAACAGCATTATCCTACCACAAATCCGTGGGAATATCAACTGCCAAGCCCCAACCTTACAGTGGGTACCCGCTGCAAGGTTGTAAGTGGGCTATTCCCAGCTTACATCTCTTTTGGAAGCATTGGGCTGCTGGACCTGCGCGGCCCACACTAAGCCCCTGCTAACGGGGCTTACCCAGCCCCGTACCTGCGTATGGCCTACCCGGCCGGGGCCCTATTCTTTTGGCGTCAAAAGAATAGGGGAAGAAAAACGCCGGGGTACCCCTGGACCCCAAATTTGACAGTGCCACTCAATAAAGGGCGGCAACCGGTGTTTGTACAGTGTACAATTATAATATGGCCGCAGACAAGCTGTATGGCCACATTATAAGTTCACTGTACTGCACAACGGTTGGTCTGCCCAAAGGTGGGGGCAGACTGCCCGCTTAGTAGCCTCGCCTGCGCTCGGCATTACCAAACTTCCGGGCTCTAACGGTTAGGGGTCACAAGTTCGCAAAGCGAACTTGATGCCAATTCAGCGGGGATACCCGCTGAATTGCTGTTTCTTTTCCATATTTCTTTTGATGTCAAAAAGAAACATAAGTTGGGCATAGCCCAACTTGCTAACTTACAGCGGTATACCGCTGTAAGTTTTGGGTCTAGGGCCTGGGCTGGAAGCCCAGCAGTACAAGTAGGCCCCGCCAGCACCCTCCATAATGTTCACAATATTTGCTTTATTTCTTTTATATAAAATGGTAAGCTAACTGTTGTAAAGGCGGCAGTTGGCTTACCAAAGCAAAAAACCGCCTGCCTGTTTTGCAGGCGGGCGGCAAGTAAAAACCTTATTTTTTGCTGTCGCAAAAGTTAATGCGGTTTTCTGTATTCTGTATTAAGTTCAGCAGGGACTGGGCTTGCTTGGGGTAGCTTTCGGTAATATATTCTGTTGTAAGGCGCAGCTGGTCAATGTTGCGCACCTTATCCCCTTTTTCGGAAGAGCCGCAGACAATCTGCATAGCCTTGCTTTCACTGATGTTCATGGAAGCGTTGCAAAAGCCAGCTACCAGTTCATCGGGAATGGAGAACATGGTGTCCTCGTTTTTGGGGTTAGCAGCGTACACCACACGAAAAGCACGGTAAACGGCGGCCATCAGGTAGTTGGAAATTTCGGTGGTCAGCTGCTTGCTTTCGCTTTTGCCAACCAGGTCGAACACTACGCTCATGGAATTGGAAATCAGCTTTTTATTTAACACCGGCATAATGTTGCCGCGGAACACTGTATCCTTGGCAGCGTCCGGCTCCGGTATGTCCTCTACAGTAAGCTGGCGGCCCAAGCGGTCCGGGGAAACGCCCAAAAGGTAATCGCAGGAAACATCATAAAACTTGGCGCACCGCACAAGAAATTCCAAACCACATTCCCGAATCCCTTTTTCATAATGGGATAATAAAGCCTGGGAAATCCCCAGTTCGGCGGCTGCCTGCTTTTGGCTAATCCCCTTTTCTTTTCTTAACAGCGTAATAAGCCGTGGAAAATCGGCGTTCATACGCTCAGCCCCCTTCGCAAACATTCTCATAATTACGTATGGTAAATTATATTACATAAAAAACACAAAGTAAAGGTGTATTGTAAGAAAAATTGGAATTTTGGTCGAAACCCATAACAAAAGCCGTTTCCTTAGGCAAAACACCTAAAATTTGACGAAAAATAGGGGGATACCGTATTGAAAAAGGGGCCCGCCCTGTTTAAAATAGAAAAAGAAACAAAACCCATCAATTAACCATCTTTTGTTAATTGATGGCAACAGAAAGGTTTTTGATGCAATATGAGGTCCTATAAAATTCATTTTATCCGCCACGGTCTTACAAAAGCAAATATAGAGGGCAGGTATGTGGGCAGAACCGATGTGCCCCTGTGCAGCGAGGGCTACGCCCAGTTGGAACAGTGTATGGAAACAGGGAATTACCCCTGCGTGGAAAAGGTCTACGCCAGCCCCCTGGAACGCTGCCTGCAAACAGCTGCCTACCTGTACCCCAATACGCCCCTGGTTCCAGTGCAGGAGATGACAGAGCTGGACCTGGGCGAATTTGAAGGCCGCGCCTTGGAGGAACTGAAGGACCAGCCGGAATTTGTGGCCTGGATGCGGGACAATGTGAATAACCCGCCGCCAAATGGAGAAACCAACCGGGAATTTGTGGAGCGTTTGGTGCAGGGTATGGATAAAATTGTGCAGGATATGATGGAAAACGGCATCTTTGAAGCAGCCGTAGTAACCCACGCCGGGGCTATTATGACCATGATGGCCCTCATGGCCTTTCCGCGCAAGCCCATGGGCGAGTGGGATATGCCCAACGGCAGCGGCTTTACTGTGCTTATAACCCCCCAGCTGTGGATGAACAACAGGGTGTTTGAAGCCTTTGGCAACGTGCCTGTAAGCAAGGAAGCAGTGGACTATGACTGGCTGGAGCAAAAATACTATGAAAGCGGAGAGGACGAAAATGAATAACAACCCGCCTTTGGGGCTGCTTCACCTGTATTTGGGGAATGGCAAGGGGAAAACCACCGCCGCCGCCGGCCTTTGCTGCCGTGTGCTGGGCAGCGGGGGCAGGGTGCTGTTGGCCCAGTTTTTAAAAAGCGGGCAAAGCAGCGAAGTTGCATCCCTAAGTACGCTGGGGGCAAAAACCATGCACACCAACCAAAGCGGCAAGTTCACCTGGCAAATGACAGAGGAAGAAGCCAAGCTGTGCCGCCAAAGCTGTGAGGAACAGCTATTGTACTGTACCCAGGCCGCAGCCCAGGGCCACTTTGACCTAATTGTCCTGGACGAGGTGCTGGACGCCGCCCAAAAGGGCTTTGTGCCTATGGAAAGCCTTTGCGCCCTTGCCCAGCAGCACCCAGGGGTAGAGCTGGTGTTTACCGGCCGTCAGGCAGCCGGGGAGGTAAAGGCGCTGGCGGATTATATTTCGGTCATTTCAGCGGAAAAACACCCTTACCAAAAAGGCGTGGCTGCCCGCCTCGGTATTGAATATTAAAAAGCCCAAACCAGGCAGCGCACCGGTTTTGGTGCATAGCAAAGGAATAAGTTGCCCACAATAACCGTACCCGGCCTGCCGGGCTTTACCGGAATTGCTGGGGAAAGGTAGGAAAACAGTATGTCATTACGGAAGGAAATAAAAAATAATGCCAAGCGGTGTTTGTATACAAACTGGGGAAAGGCCATTTCCATTGTGCTGCTGGGAACGGCTATTTACCTGCTGTTTTCCATTACAGAGGTGCTGGCTGCTATGCTTATGGGCATAGCCCCCTATGAAGATGTGGGCTTCCTGGGCTACGCTTTGGATAACGTGCCCAATGTTTCCATTATGTCCATGGCCCTTACAGCGGCAATCAGCATGGGCACCTTTTTGGTAATTACCCCCCTAAACCTGGGAATCACCGGTTGGTATTGGAAGCTTTCCGACGGGGAATCGGAGGATATTTTAAATATTTTCCACTGCTTTGCCAATGGCAGAATGTTCTGCCGTTCCTTGTGGCTGAACATCAATATTGCCCTGCGGTGCCTGCTGTGGGCAGTGCTGCTTTTTTCCGTGCCGGTGGCCGTTATTGTGTACTGTGCCTTTTTTGTACCGCCCAGCCTGCCCTCTGTTTTAGGGGGGATTTTTGGCTGGATTTTGGCCGCCGCGGCCACCGCCGGCCTAGCCCTTACAGTGGGGCGGTACTTTTTAGCCCGCTACTGCCTGCTGGACGGGGAAACAAAGGTGCGGGCAGCCATTAAAAAATCGGTTCACGCAACAAAAGGGGCAAGGGACGAAATACTCATTTTCCACCTTTCCTATACTGGATGGTTTTTGCTGGGCCTGCTGGTAATACCATGGCTGTATGTAAAACCGTATTACGATACAAGCTGTGTGCTGTACGCCCGTTACTTACTGGAAAGGGAAGAACGCCGTACCCAGCTGGCCCTCTATTGCCCGCCGGAAGAGGAAATCCAGCCGGAGCAGGAGCCTCCTGCCAACCCGGAGGAGCCCGCCGCCGAGGAATTAGAAGAACCTTTTGCCCCAACAGAGGACAACCCCTTTGCAACCCGCACCTTTGACGTTCAGGATTTTCATAAAAACACAGAGGAGTAACTGCCAGCCCTTTTACATTGTTTCAATGTAAAAGGGCTTTTTGTTTTATCCCATTGCCCCAAACCCGGCCCTTCCCCCTGGCCCCTCTTTGGGGCGGCGCGCCCTGCACAGGACACAGGCTTGGAAGCAGCTGAACACTTCCAAAAAGAAAACCCTTACAGCAGTACACCGCCGTAAGTTTTGGCCCCTTGCACCAGCAAAAAAATTGTAGTAAAATAAGGGACAATAGTAATAGTATGCAAAAGCAAATTGTCCCTGTAAAAAGGAATGAACCATACCACAACGCGGCCCCCGGCTCAGGGGATTAGCAAAAGGAGGAACTTATGGGTATTATTAAAGCGGCGGTGCAATCCGTAAAAGGCGGCTTGGCAGACCAGTGGCTGGAGGTAATACAGCCCCGCGCTATGGGCGATACCACAGTAATGACCACAGGCGTCTCGGTGCGCCGGGATAAAAAGCACCAGAACAAAGGCCGGGAGGACGCGGTTTCCAACGGTTCTATTATTCAGGTGGAGCAAAACCAGTTTATGTTTTTAACCGACGGCGGCCGCGTGGTGGATTATACCGCGGAACCCGGCTATTACGAGGTAAGCAATTCCTCCCTGCCTTCCATGATGAACGGCCAGTTTGGGGAAGCATTAACAGAAACCTTTAACCGCCTGCGCTTTGGCGGCGCGTCCCCCTTTTCCCAAAAAGTATACTACATTAACCTGCAGGAAATAAAAAATATTGCCTTTGGCACTGTTTCCCCCATTGGGTATTTCGATAATTTTTATAACGCGGAGCTGTTTTTGCGGGCTCACGGCTATTTTTCCATTAAAATTACCGACCCTCTTAAATTTTTTGCCGAGGCTATCCCCAAGGACCGGGAGCAGGTGGAAATTACCGATATTCACAAGCTGTACCTGGCGGAATTTTTAACCGCCCTCCAAAGCGCCATAGGCCAAATGTCTGTGGATGGCATCCGCATTTCCCACGTTGCCTCCAAAGGCATGGAGCTGGCCCGGTATATGTCCAGCGTTTTGGACGAGGAGTGGAACCAGCGCCGCGGTATGTGTATTGAAACCGTGGGCATCAACAGTATCTCTTACGATGAAGAATCCAAAAAGCTCATCAATATGCGCAACCAGGGCGCCATGCTTTCAGACCCCAGCCTGCGGGAAGGGTATGTCCAGGGGGCGGTGGCCCGGGGCTTAGAAGCAGCGGGCTCCAATAAAAACGGCGCTGCGGCCGCCTTTATGGGTATGAATATGGGCAGCCAGGCCGGCGGGGCCTTTACGGCAGCTGCCAGCCAAAGCAACCGGCAGGCCATGGAAGCCCAGCAGGGCTGGCGCTGCACCTGCGGCGCGGTGTGCAGCGGCAACTTTTGCCCTCAGTGCGGTAAACAAAAGTCTAAGGAAGCCGCGTGGCAGTGTACCTGCGGCGCCCAGTGTACGGGTAATTTTTGCCCCCAGTGCGGCGCAAAGCGCCCGGTAAACCTTTGCTGCCCCAACTGCGGCTGTAAGTTAGAGGGCCAGGCAAGGTTCTGCCCTCAGTGCGGCCAAAAAGTGTAGAAAAGCCCGCCCCGCCAGTTGTTCCCGGCGGGGCGCTGCGCAGTATGGGGAAGGGCCGGCGCTGCCTGGGTGAAAGGGAGGAATGGTATGGAAGTTTTAACATATAAGTGCCCCAACTGCGCTGGAGTTTAACAGCGAAAGCCAGCAGTGGGATTGTAAATTCTGTTTAAGCTCCTTTAAGCAGGAGCAGCTGGAAACCGTTACCGAAGCGGCCCAAACAGCCCCCTGTGAGGCAGCGGCAACTCCAATGGAGGAACAAGCGGGGGAGGCCGCCCAAAAACAGGCCGGGGAACCCCCCGTAGTATACATTTGCCCCAACTGCGGCGCCCAGCTGGTAACAGATTCTGTAACGGCGGCCTCCTTTTGCGTATTCTGCGGAAGCCCTGCTATTTTTCCACAGCAGCTTACTGGTGGGTTTACCCCCCAGTATGTCATCCCCTTCCAGTACAAGCGGGAGGATGTGCTGGCCCGCCTAAAGGAAATTTGTAAAAAGAAAAAGCTGCTCCCCCGGGATTTTACCCAGGCTTCCCACATCGAAAAAGTAACCGGCGTTTACGTGCCCTTTTGGCTTTTCGACTGCCGCGCCCAGGGGGACCTTTCCGCAAGGGCCCAGCGGGTGCGTACCTGGCGCGATTCCAACTATAACTACACCGAAACCACCCACTATGCAGTGGAGCGCAGCGGTTCCTCCCAATTCAGCAAAATTCCGGCGGATGGTTCCGCCAAAATGGACGATGCCATTATGGACGCCCTGGAACCCTTTGACTATAACGGCCTGCTCCCCTTTCAAATGGCGTACCTTTCCGGCTACTTGGCAGAAAGGTACGACCAAACCAGCCAGCAGGTACAGGAACGCATGGAGGAAAGGGTGCGCCGTACACTGCGCGGCCTTTTGGAAGAAACAGTGCAGGGCTATACCGCCAAACAGGTGGAAAGCTGCCATGTAAATATTGATGTAACCAAAAGGGAATACGCCTTGCTGCCTGTATGGGTGCTGGCCACCAAGTACAGGGATAAGTATTATATGTTTACCATGAATGGGCAAACAGGAAAAATCGTGGGCCGCTATCCTGTTTCCTGGGCAAAAGCGGCCCTGTGGTTTGGCGGCGTAACAGCCGCAGTGGCGGCCGCCGTATTTTTGGGAGGGCTGTTGTTATGATGTTAACAAAAATAAGTTGCAGCGCTGCCCTGGCCCTGCTGCTGTGCCTGTGGGGCGCCGTGGTGGCCTGCGCTGTGGATACCAGCGTAAAAATTTACGATTTAGCAGGGCTGCTTACCCCCCAGGAGGAGGAAACCCTTTCCCAGCAGGCCCGGCAGCTGGCGGAGGAATACTCCATGGACATTGCGGCAGTGCTTATTGACGACAACGGCGGCAAGTCTTCCATGGAATATGCCGACGACTTTTTTGATGAAAACGGCTTTGGCCTTGGCAGCGCCTACAGCGGCGTCCTGCTGCTGGTGGATATGGAGGATAGAGTGGTTTGGATTTCCACCTCCGGCCAAGGCATCACCTACTTTACCGACAGCCGCATCGATTATATGACAGCAGAAATTGGCCCCTGCCTCACCCAGGGGCTGTATGCCCAGGGGGTAAAAACCTTTTTAGATTTGGCAGAAAACTACCTGCAAATGCCGGCCCCCAACCAGCCGGTTTACGAGGCTGTGCGCCCGGTGCAGGAACAGGCCCAGGGCAAAAACTACGGCCGCCTTGCCCTAACGGCCCTGGCCTGCGGCCTGGGGGTAGGGGCTGTTACCATAGGCGTTATGCTGGGGGGCCATGGCTTTGCCGCCCAGCAGGACAAAGGCGCCTATCAGTATGCAGAAGGGCCTTTGCAGCTTTCGGTTAAGCGGGACAATTATTTGCGCCGCCATGTAACCAAAAGCGCCCGGCAAACCAGTTCTTCCAGCGGCTCCAGAGGCTCCTCGGTACACCGCAGCAGCAGCGGCCGCAGCCATGGGGGCGGCGGCCGCCGCTTTTAACCAAGCCTCTACTGTTGGGGCTTTCAGCCCCAAACCCTGACCATATTTCTTTTGGCGTCAAAAGAAATATGGAAAAGAAAAACGCCGGGGTTCCACCCCTGGCCCCCAAATTTGACAGCGCCTCTCAATAAGCGGCGGCAACCGGTGTTTGGAGAGTATCCACCCTTCAGTGAAGGGCTACAAGTTTGGCTTTGCCAAACTTGAAAAACTTGTTTATAGGCAAAAATTATTGCAAGTTCGTAAAACGAACTTGCAGCCCCACGCTGTGGGGCCATCGCCCCACATTCGTGTATGGCCATGTTACAAGGAACACTCTCCCGCACAGCGGTTGGTCTGCCCAATGGTGGGGGCAGACTTCCCGCTTAATAGCCCTGCCTGCGCAGGGCATTACTGAATTTTGGGGCTCTAACGGTTAGAGGCCACATTCCACAAGTTCGCAAAGCGAACTTGCTGTTTCTTCCCCTATTCTTTTGATGCCAAAAGAATAGGGCCACAAGTTGGGTATAGCCCAACTTGCTAACTTACAGCGGTGTACCGCTGTAAGTTTTAGGGCTGGAGGGCCCAAAAAGGGTGCTTTTGCTGGTGAAACTAGAATGGTATACTTATTAAAAAAGGATTTATAAATATACACAAAGGAGGCACACCAATGGACGTTAAAAATTATAATGCGGGCGATTATCAGATGATGTGCGTTTCTGAAAAAATCAATTTCCTGCATAAAGTCCATAAAGAAGAAATTTCATTGTGGGATGATGACGGCAACGATAATGAAATTTGGAAGGATTACCATACAGTGCAGGATGAATTGCTAAATCACCCGGAAATGCTGAATTGCGAAGGCCTATTGCATATTATGAAAATTTTTGATGACGACTGTTTTGAAATTTCGTGGCAATTTCATCTTGCCGAGATGTTGTACTTTAATTGTGTGTATTATGGAAAAAGCAGAATTGTATTTTATTTACAACATTTAAATGAAATACCTGAAAATGGAAGATTCCATGGCTGGCATTTTCCAATACAATGGCTTATGGGTGAAAAATCTTTTCTGCTTTTTAAAGAAGCAGTGCAGGAGCAAACAAAGGAAACGAAAAAAATAGTATTGCAAATATTAGATGGTATCAACGTGTATCAAGCAGAAAAAGACCAATTAAAAGAGATAATATAGTTTATAAAGAACAATGGGTATCAATTTGCAGCGGATGAAAAGGAGAAAATACATCTTTAGGTTTAGGTAAAACAATGGAAAAGAAACTCCATTCTTCAGAGGGATTAACGAAAATTGGCAGTAAACAAGCTGTTTTTCGCCTTAAGGAGTTATATCCAAATACCCTTATCACTTAGAAGCTGCCATTCGCGGCGTTGAAATGAAACAGCTTGATAATAGCTGCAAAGCAGAGTTGAAAGCATATTTTAAGCAGCTATAGCTTGTAATTTATGGGACTGCATGTGATTTCCCCAAAATTTGGCAGTGCCCTTTTGTGGATTTAAAAGCGGTTATTATATTTCCAATGGCCTTTTCAGGGGCTTTCAGCCCCAGCAGAAAGGGTAATGGCAACTATATAAACCAGAATTTAGGAGGATAGCAAATTGGAATTTATTATGCAAAGTATAACAACAGCGATTGTAAATTTAATAGTGCTTTCATTATTGCCAATTATTTGGTGGTTTTTTAGGCACCGATTTTTGTAATTTTTTACAATTTTAACTTTACGCAATTTGTCGACGCAAAAACATTAGCATATATAGAAAATAGTTCTTCAATATCTGGCAATGCTTTTGCAGGAATTGGAGCAGCTGCTATTTTGCCAGTTTTCATTGTAAATTTTATTGCCAACGGAATAGGGGAAGAAATTTTGTACAGAGGCTTTGTTAAAGGGATTATTATACAGGCGGTATAATGTGTTGTATATTTTAGCAGGGCTTGATGTGGGGCTGTGGTATTATACATTAACCTTTCTGTTTACTGGAATGGGCGCATTGTTATTGGGGTGGTTAAACAAAAAAATTTTCAATGGTTCAATTATCCCAAGTATATTGTTACATGGCGCAGGTAATTTTATTGCCTCAATGGCAGTTGCTTTTGCGTAAATTCCGGTTTATAAAACCGGATAAAAGGGGGAGAGGTACATGAAGCAAAATGGGGACGCAAAAATTTTCGCGCTGGCCTTTGTGCTTTTAACCGCCCTGTTTATTTTAGGGGAATCCCTTTCCACACCGGCGTACCCGGAGCCGGTTTTACTGGAATTGCCTGCCACAGGCCAGGCGGCCGTAAAGGAAAACGAAAACCAGGTGCAGGCTGTACCTCCGGCTGCTGCAGGAGAGGAGCCCTCCTGGCCGGAATCGGAACAATGGGAGCCGTCGCCCCAGTACCCAGTGCTGGAGCAAGAGGAGAACACCTCATCATATACTTATAGCACAGGCGGGGAATACACTGGGGAAGTTTATTCCTTTCCCATGAGCATCAACCAAGCCCAAAAGGGACAGCTGATGTATGTTAAGGGTGTGGGTGAAAAAACAGCGGAAAAAATATTGGAGTACTTGGCACAGTATGGTCCCGTTTCTTCCATAGAGGAGCTGGAGGCTATCAAGGGCGTTGGCCCCAAAACCGTGGAAAAGCTGAAGCAGTATTTTTATGCCCCGTAATACAGCATGGGGTGTTGTGAGGTTTTGCGAGGTTTTACGAGGTTTTGCGAGGTTTTCTGAGAATTTTTGTGGATTTTATACATAAATTTGCAGTAAAAAAGGAGCATTTTTATGGAAATTGTACGCATAAACAGCTACAGCGACCCCAGGTTATCTACGAAAGTGCTGGCCCAGCACGGCTGTTTTACTGTTGGGGAGCATCCCTTTGAAGTGGAAATTATTTCCCAAAATGCAGCCGTCGTGCGCGGACACCCAGTGGAATACTACAGCCAGGTAATAGAAGAATTTCGGTTTTACGCCCCTCATATCTGTCTGTTTTACAGCGAAAATGGCACCAAGCTAAGGGAGTACCCAAAGAAACAGCTGTTTGCACTGTCCTTGTTACAAATACAACCTTCCCAGTTTTATGTGGATGAGGACAAGGTGGCGGCAGTAAAAACCTTTGTCCATCAGGCGGAGGATATTGTAATTCCTGTGCTGCCCCATAAAGGGCGGTATATCTCATTGGATGGCCATACCCGCCTGTTCTGCGGGCTGCAAAGGGGCTTTGGGCAGGTGCTGGCCTTTGCAGATGAAAGCGGCGATTATATTTTCCATTTTGCCGCCGAAGCAGTAAAAGGAATATCACCACGCCCCATGGGCTTATCCTCCTAAGCCACCAGGAATACCAGGAAAAGTGGCACCAGTATTGCGGCGATCATTTTTCCCCAAAATAAAAAAACAGACCCTAAGGCGAACAGCAGCGTCTTGTAAAAATTGGAAGACTGTAATATAATAAGGAAAAGGTAGCCAGGGCAGCAGGGAAAGAGGAGTAAGAATATGGCAGTATGGATAAAAAGCAGTAATGTGTTGGTAGGCGGGCGCTTTGCACCGGCGGAAATTTTGGTGGAGCAGGGGCGCATTGTAGCTGTGGGGAAGACAGTTTGCCGGCCGGCCGGCTGCCAGGCTGTGGACCTAGGGGAAAAAACAGTGATGCCTGGGCTGATAGATACCCACATCCACGGTTTTGCTGGCTGGGACACCATGGACTGCACCGAGGAAGCCCTAATGTCCATAGCCCGCGCCCTGCCCAAGGCCGGCGTGACCTCCTTTTACCCTACAACTATGACAGCCAGCAGGGAAAACATACAATCGGCTTTAAGGTGTGTGGCAAAGGTTATGGGTAAGCCAACGGGCGGCGCCAGGGTACTGGGTGCCTTTTTGGAGGGGCCCTTTATCAGTGCGGAACACCGGGGCGCCCAGCCCTTGGAGTCCATTGTGCCCATTGACCTGCCCTGGGTGGAAAAGCTGTGTGCCGCCTACCCCGGCGCCCTGAAAAAAATGATACTGGCTCCAGAATTGCCGGGCGCTGCAGAGGCCGTTGCGTTTTTTAAGGAGAAGGGTATCGTGGCAGCCTTGGGCCATTCCTCCGCAACGTACAACCAGGCAAAAGGCTGTGTGGAGGCTGGGGCCTCTGTTGCAGTACACACCTACAACGGTATGAGCAGCCTGCACCACCGGGAACCGGGTATGGCAGGGGCGGCCATGCACTTAAACCAGCTGTATGCTGAGCTTATTTGTGATGGTATCCACGTTCACCCTGCCGCTATGGAGGTACTGTTGCGGTGCAAGGGCCCCGAAAAGCTGATGCTGATTTCCGACTGCATGCGGGCTGGCGGTATGGAGGACGGGGAGTATATGCTGGGGGATACAAAAACCGTGGTGAAAAACGGCATTGCCTGTACGGAAAGCGGCGCTTTGGCAGGCAGCACCCTGCGGCTGATAGATGGGGTAAAAAATGCTGTCAGCCTTTTGGGTCTTCCCTTGGAGCAGGCCGCAGCTATGGCCTCCCAGGTGCCGGCTATGGCTATGGGTATTTATGGGGAAACCGGTAGTATTGCTCCAGGGAAGTGGGCGGATATTATTGCCATTGATGGGGAATACCAGGTGGAATTTGCCATGGTAAACGGCAAATCCGTTTTATAGTATACTAACCGCCCTCGCGGTTAGTATGTTTCAATGGCTTTTTTATAGGGCTTTCTGCCTCATAGCCCAACTTGTGCGCCCCATTCTTTTGGAAGTGTTTGGGCACTTCCAAATCTGTGCTACTGGGCCTCCGCGGCCCCGAACCTTTTTGGGGCGCTCCGCCCTTGCACCCCCGGTTATGGCCTACCCGGCCGGGGCTCCCTTTCTTTTGTGTGAAAAGAAAGGGGGGAAAGAAAGCACACCAGGGGTTTTACCCCTGGATCCCTTATTTGCCAGTGCCACTCAATAAGCGGCGGTTGCCCATGCTTGCCTTGTTTTTGATTATAATTCGTTGTGCATTTGCACATAACATGGTACAAGGAAAACAAGGCTACGCAAGGGCAAGCCCTCCCCAAGGTGAGGTCGGGCTTCCCGCTTAATAGCCTCGCCTGCGCTCGGCGTTACCAAATTTGCAGGTTCTAACGGTTAGAGCCTGCAAACAACAGGTATGCACCAGCGGGAATGCCGCCCCCTCCTTTGGGCGGCATTGGCCTCACGAAAAAAAGCGTTCCACTTTCCATGGCCATGCAGCTTGTCTGCGGCCCATGGAAATAAAAAAACACTTTTTGAGTGCGGGCAACCGCTTTTGGTTA
>CAJTSZ010000033.1 GCA_910578755.1 uncultured Oscillospiraceae bacterium
ACAACGGCTTTATTATGCCGTTTTTTAGGGTCACAAAATTCCTGCAAAAGAGGGATTTTACTTTGTAAGTACCATCTTTTACAGATGTTTATTACAAAAAAGTTACGATATTTATATTTTGGGGGAGGCTCTTCCCTATTCTGTGCTATATCCTGCCCAGTGAAGGGGAGCCTTCTTTTTTGGAAAATGAGGGTCCTGTTTGACTTTTCGGGCCAGCTTGTATATAATATAGATAAAGAAAAGGCATTTCCGTATGCTGTCTGCTAACAGCATGGTTGACGGTTTTGCCCTTGTATAAAGTTAGAAGATAACCGTTACACTTGGGAGTGGGCGGTTATCTTTTTTTGTTATCTATGTACTGTATCAGCACGATAGCTAACATCATGGCACTGATAATTGTTTCTATACAAGCAAATAAATTCTCGTATGTAACATACATCAATCCCACCTCCTTCCTCTTTTGCAAGGAAGGAGAAAAAGATTATCCCCTCCTTACAATTTGAAGAAGGGCTAAAACCGCCAAACCGCAAGGCCAAGGAAAACCTTTAGGCCATCGGAAATACCTTTTCGACAAAATTTTACCATGTTTTTATAAAAAGGGCAAGGAAATAGGGCAAACCCTTTCGGGCTTGCTTTATTTTTTTGTTACCCTGCGGCGGGTGCCGTCCGGCTCCACAATTACCATGCTTTCCAGCTGGCTGGTAAGGCTGTTGCGGAAGCCTTTAATATACTCCTGGCGCAGTGCGGCCTGCTCCTCCTTTTCCTCCGGGGTGAGGCCCTCCTCCCGGGACTTTTTGGCTAAGGCATTGATGCGCTGTAATTTTGCGTTTTCCATTTTTTTCTCCTTTCATTGGTTTACAAGGGTTGGGCTTGGCCGGTTTTATTTGGGATTAAAATGCAGCTGTTGCTTCCTTGAGAAACCTCACAAAAAAGCGGAAAGGAACTGCCAAGCCGCCTTTGCGCGGCGTTTTACCGTGTGCCAACTGCTGAATTTTCAAAAAACCCCGAAAAAACTTGAAAGGAGCTGCCCCTGGCAGGGTACCTTGTTTTCACTTTGCCAGGGTCCTCTTTTGCTTACAGCTCCTCCCCTATGGCAGGGGTGAGGGTATTTTCCACAAATTGGGAGAACCATTCCTTTAAGTCCTCCCACCGGCCGGCAAAATACTCCTGTAAAGTTTGTTCCTTGTTGTGCAGGGCTATGCAGGTATACCGGGCAGTTAACCGGCCCTGGCTGTCCACGTAAAAGGTGTGAACCACGTTGGAAAAAAACCCGCCTGCCTGCAAATTGCGGGCCATCTCCTCCACTTGCCCCAATGAGGGGCACAGGGCCTGAATGGTTATGTCCCGGCCCTGAAAGGAAATTTCCTCAATGGAGGCTTCCTCCGGGGTGGCAGAAATAATTTTAGTTAGCAGTTCCATATCGTTCCTTGGGAAAAATTCAAAGGAAAGTATGGCGCTGATGTAGGCGGAAACAAACTCTTTTACGGTGTTTTGTATTTGCTGGCTTTCGGCCAAATCCACCGGGCCGGTTTGCAGCCGGTGTACCAGCTTGTTAATGGCTTCCACCTGCTGTTCCTGCCCATAGGAGATAATTTTTCCCGCTATGGCAACGCCCCCCTGCCAAATGAGCGCCAGGGCCAGGAAAAACGCCAGGTGAATACACACCCGGCTGAACCAATCCTCGCTGGGGCTTGTTTTTCTGCTGTGCAGCATAGGGGCGCTCCTTTCTGTTTTTTAGGTGGGGGCTACTCCTGGGTGATAGCCTGTAGGTACTCCTCCAGGCAGAGGTTGTTTTCTTTCATAAGTTTTGCGTGCTCCTTGCCCACGTACCGGTAATGCCAGGATTCGTAAATAATATTTGTAATATCCTGCTTTTCCTCCGGGTAGCGCAGTACAAAACCGTATTCCACCGCGTGCTCCTGGAGCCATTTGCCTGCTTCGGTATTGGCGAATTCGGGGTCCAGGGTTTGGTGGGTTGGGGTGACAATATCTGCCGCCAGGCCAGTATGGTGTTCGCTGGTGCCGGGGACGGCAATCATGGTAGCCGTTTGGGCTTCGGCCTTTTCCCTGCTCATACCCTGGGCCACAAAGAGGGCCACTTGGTCATTAAACAGCTGTGTTTGCTTTTCTATGCTGCGGTAGGCGGAACAGACAAGCAAATCCACCCCGTCGGCCTTGGCGTCCTCTATCATTTCCTTCATAATTGGCGCCACGCGGCTGTCCATTTTGTAGCTGTTCTGCACCACTTCCACCTGGGGGGCAAAGTCCTGGGGCAGGGGGTTTTCCCCATTGGCTAAAAGGAGGTACCATTCCAGGTCCTCCTCCGCTATTTTGGGCAGCTGGCCCTCCTCATCTTCCCCATCTCCATCTTCTTCCTCTTCATCCCCCTGGCCTTCAGGCGGGAGCTCGTCCTCATCCTCGTCCTCCTCTTCCTCCTGCGGCGGGGCGGGAGGCTGCTCCTCCCCTTCGCCGGCAACATAGATCCCCACAATAACACCAACCAGCAGGCCCACCAAAACAAGGAGGGTGACAACCATTTTACTATCCATACTTATGCAGTCCTCTTTTTATTTATTATAAAAATTCATGTGCAGGCGGCAAAACCGTTTTCGTCCGCTTTGCAGGCCATTTTACGCCCTGTTCTGCCTTGTAAAGCTTTTGCCCTGGCCCATTGTTACATATTCATGTTGCCTGTTTGGTACATAATAACCGCAAGGGCTGCAAGGGGGGCGGTTTCACACCGCAGAATACGGGGCCCAAGGGAAACAGCGGGAATGCCCTTGTTTACGGCGGAATTTATTTCCTCCGGTTCAAAGCCGCCCTCCGCCCCCACCATAATGGAAATGGTTTTGGCCGGCTGCCCCAGGCATTGTGCAAAGGAGGCCGTGCTGTTTTCGTAAAACACCATGGCAGTATTGTCCCTGGCCATACGTTCTATTGCTTGGGCATAATCGGCCATGGGCAAAACCACTGGAACAATACCGCGCCCGCACTGCTTTGCAGCCTCCAGGGCAATACGGTTGTACCGTTCCAGCTTTTTTGCCATGGCTTTGGCGTCCGGCTTGGAAACACAGCGGCGGGTTTGCACTGGGATAATCTCCCCCACGCCCAACTCCACCGCCTTTTGGATAATCAGCTCCATTTTATCCGACTTTGGCATGGCCTGGTACAAACGGACAAAAACAGTGGGTTCGGCGCGGCAGGGGAGTATTTGCTCCACCTTAAGGCTCACTTGCTTTTCATCTACTGTTTCAATGGTACAATGGTAGTCTTGCCCGTTTTGGTTGCAGGCAATCAGCTTTTCACCGGGGCGCATCCGCAAAACCTTGGCGATATGGCGGGCGTCGTCCCCGGTAATGGAGCCGCTGGCGCTATTGATAGTTTGTGTAAAAAAGCGCGGCATAGCGCATCCCCTTCCCTATTTTGCTTTACAGGCCATGGCGACCCAACCGCTGCTTTGGCATTCTTTTAATATTTCAATACCGGTGGCCGCCATTGCGGCGGCAACGTCCTCCCTGCGGGTGTCAATAATACCGGAAGCGATGAATACCCCGCCGGGGGCAAGGTACTTTTTCACATCCTGGCAGAGGCGGATAATTACATCCGCCACAATATTGGCGCAGATAACCTGGAAGCTGCCCTCCACCTGGGAGGTTAAATCCCCCTTATGAAAGGCGATTTTGTTTTCTACCTGGTTTAAGGCTGCGTTTTCGCCGGCCACCTTAACGGCAACCTCATCAATATCGCAGCCGGCAATATTCCCGGCGCCAAGCAATGCTGCCGTAATGGCCAATATACCGCTGCCGCAGCCAACGTCCAGCACGCTGTCCCCCGGGGAAACATACTGTTCCAGCAGCTCCATGCAAAGGCGGGTGGTGTCGTGGGTGCCGGTACCAAAGGCCATGCCAGGGTTTAGGGTAAGAACCACTTCCTCCGGCCGGGGGGTGTATTCCTCCCACTGGGGGCGCACCACCAGGCGCTTGCCCACACGCACGGTGTGGTAATACTTTTGCCAGGCGGTAGCCCAATCCTCCTCATTCACCTGGTTTATTTTCAGTTCCAGGGAGCCATAGGCGTTTTGTGCATCCTGGGTTTTCAGCATTTTTAGCATGGAGCGTATAGAAGCCAGTTCCTCCAGGCCCTGGGCGTTATCCGCCACATAGAGGGTAACGTTTGTTTGGCAGTGCTCCATTTGGCGGCGCAGGCCCTCGTCAATATAATCCCAATGGGGGGTGGTTTCCTCCAAAAAGGCGGCAAAATCCGCTGGGTCTTCAATAACAAAGCCTTTCATCCCAATATTCAGCAGCCCGGAGGTCAGCGGTTCCACCCCTTGGGTGGTTGTAAAGATTTTTACTTCTGTCCAGTTCATAGTTATCCCCTTTATTTTATCACTTTTTATTGATTACTATTTTTACGAAACTTACCATTAGGACTGGGTAATCCCCAAAACTTACAGCGGTGTACCGCTGTAAGTTACCCCTATTCTTTTGTGTGAAAAGAAAGGGGCCATTTAAAATTTATAGTATAATAACCGCTTTGCGGTTATTATACTATAAATTGCTGAAAAATGGTATAGGCATTTTGGCGGTGTGGGAGCCCAAACATAAAAAAGATAGGGAGGCACCAAAACCTCCCTACCTTTTTATGTAAGCGCATCTTCTTTTTTGATTTTAAAAACCAGCCGCAGAATGCCAGATACAAATTTTGGACTTTTGATGACAACGATTTTCATAGAAAAACCTCCCTTACCTGCCGCTTTTCGCGGCTGCTGTAAATACCTTTGAGAAACCTTGTTTATAGTACAGTATACGGCAAAGGGCCCGTTTTGGTTCTAATTCTATTGTTATTTTGCTGCCTTTTTTGCACAGCCTTAAAAGGTTAGTTTGCTTTATTGCACACCACAATCAGCATTCCCTTTTCCACAGAAATAACCGCCTCCTGCCCGGGAAGGAAGTGGTTGCTTACGCCAAGGGGGAACTCGCTTTCCAGCACGGCGTTGTGCAGGGGATAATGTACATTTTCCAGGTTGACGCCGCTGCTTTTTTCGGTATAGGAAAACACGGAGAGGGAACACTCCTCCCGCCAAGGTACAGAAATACTTTTGCCCCCGGGGACTGCTGTAATCCAACAGTTTTTATCGCAGATGCAAAGGGTGGCCCCCCGGTTTGTCCCATAAACAAGGGTTTGTATATTTGCCAGGGTATGGTCCAGGCGGCCGCCGGTCATACCAAACATCAAAATTTCCCTATAGCCCCGCTTTAGGGCCTCCTTGACAGCCAGCATTGTATCCGTATCGTTTTTTTCCACAGGGTAGCGCAGGACTTCACATTCCTTGGCAATATCCCCCCGGTAGGAATCAAAGTCCCCCAGGGCAAGGTGGGGGATAAGGCCCATGGAGGTACAGTGGGCATAGCCTAAATCGGCAGAGATAATATAATCGCTTTCATAGAGCTGCCGGCGGACATAGCGAAAGTCCTTTATTTCGCCGCCGCCTACAATAACACACCTGTTCATCGCAGTTCCCACTCTTTAATCAGCTTTGCTTCCTCGTACAGGGTACAGTAGCTTTGGTGCCTTTGGGAGGAAATTTCCCCCGCCTGCACCGCCTGTAAAACCCGGCAGCCCCGTTCCTTTGTGTGGGAGCAGCCGGTAAACTGGCACTGGCCTATGTAGGGTTCAAATTCACGGAAGCAATACTGCAAATCGTCCTTTCGTATTATTTGGAATTTTTCCATATCCACGGCGGAAAAACCGGGGGTATCCGCCACCTGGCCGCCATTGGGGAGGGTGTATATTTCTACATGGCGGGTGGTATGCCGCCCCCTGCCCAGCTTTTGGCTGATGTTCCCTGTGTTAATGGCAAAGCGGGCGTCAATGGCGTTGAGCAGGCTGGATTTTCCCGCGCCGGAGTTGCCGCAGAAGGCGCTGAGCTTTCCTGCCAAAAGGCGCTCTACCCCCTCCACGCCCTGGCCCGTAAGGCTGCATACGGTAACCACTGGGAAACCGGCCTTGCGGTAAAGGGAGGCAAATTCCTCTGCCTCCGCCGGCTTTAAATCTGCCTTAGTAACCACAATAACCGGCTGTATCCTCTGGCATTCCGCTATGGCGATGAGCTTATCCAGCACAAGGGCGTTGGGAACCGGCTGGGCAATGGAAACCACTAAAATAAGCTGGTCCAGGTTGGCTAAAGGCGGGCGCACCAGGCTGTTGCTGCGGGGGAGCAGCTCCACCACATAGCCTTTGCCCTCCTGAGTAAGTTCCGCTATGGCCATATCGCCTACACAGGGCTTAATATTTTGGTTGCGGAAGCTGCCTCTGGCGCGGCATTCCACCATGCCGCCGGGAGCCTGCACATAATAAAACCCGCCTAAGGACTTGATAATGCGCCCTGTTACGGTTTCCTTTTCCATTGCTTCCTCTTGTTGTTCCTTCTGCCGGTATGCGGCCTTTTCCCTTTTTCCCATAGTTCCTCTCTTTTTATGAATTGGTAGGGGCGGCTGCGCCGCCCCTGCTTATGCCTGTCTTTTAATCATCCGGGTTGGCAGTTACGCCTTCTCCGGTGGTTTCAGTGGTTTCGGTAGTTTCAGTGGTTTTTTCCGGCTCCTTTGGTTTGGAAAGGTCCTCGCCGGAAACGGTTTTTTCCGGGATACCCGGGCTGCTTGGGGTAAAGGAATCCGGATCCTTCGTAATATCCGTTACTTCATCGGTAATAAAGTCTACTTTATATACCTTATATACTTCCTTATCCATGGTAATGGTCAGCTTCGCCTGGCCCCTGCCGGATACCTTTACCGTCCAGCTTGGGGTTTTTTCCGGGTTCACCCGTTTGGTGCTTTGGGGCGTGGTTTCGTCGTTAATATAGGCCTCCATTTTTACCATGCCGCCGTCGCTTTCCGGCAGGGGGATTTTAATGCGCATGGTTTGGTCCTCGTTAAGGCCTTCGATAACCTTAACATCTACGGAAGAACCGGCGGGCACCAGGGAGCCCTCTTTTGGGCTTTGCTCCACAACGGTGCCGGGGGCCTTGCCTTCATGCTCCTCGTCGTCCTTGGGGACTTCCTTTACATTGGCAATACGCAGGCGGTAGTTTTGTACCATCAGCTTTGCTTCGGACAAAGTAAGGCCCTCCAAGTTGGGCACAGAAATTTCCTGGCTTTGGGGCCCGCGGCTGACATAGACAAACAGCACCTCGTCGGTGGTAAATTCCTCGTTGGCGGCGGGTTCTGTACGCACCACGTTGCCGGAAGGGATGTCGTTGCTAAAGGCCATCATTTCTTCATACTTAATGTTTTCTTTGTTCAGCTCCCGGAACACCTCGGTGGAATCCCGGTTGGTATAGTCCTTAAGCACCACGGTATTTTTGCCCAGGCTCACCTTGACTTTCACGGTGGTGCCCTCTTTAATCACCGTAGTTGCCCCGGGGCTTTGGTAATAAATTTCCCCTTCCTCGTACTCGGTGTTGTAGCCGGTTTCTTCCACTTCTATTTTAATGCTGCTGTAGGTTTTACTGTTTTTAATGCTGTCATAGTCCAAGCCCAGCAAATCCGGCACTGTTACGTCCGGCTTTACCTCAAAGGGCTTGTTTTTTACAAACAGCATGGCAATAAAAATACCGGATACCAATAAAAAGGCGAAGGAAATACCAGCCAGCACGGGAACAACCGGCAGGGGACGCCTTACATATTCTTCTTGTTCATTAACAGGCTGTTTTTTCATATTTTCCTCTTGCAGTTCTTTTTTGGTGAAAGGGGTTTCCCCCTTTGCCATAACGGGCTGGGCATCCAAATAGCGGTAGGCAAAGGAAATGGAAGGGTCCCTTTTAAAAGCCTCAATATCCCGCAGCATTTCCGCCGCGGAATGGTAGCGCTTGTTGGCGTCCTTCTGCATTGCTTTTAGGACGATTTCCTCCAAACCCTTGGGAATATCCGGGTTCAGGGCGCTGGGCAGGTTGGGCTGGGCCTGGATTTGCTTAATTGCCACAGAGACCGGGGAATCTGCCTCAAAGGGCAGCTTGCCTGTAAGCATTTCAAACAGCAGCACGCCGGTGGAATAGATATCGGTGCGGGCGTCGGTTTCGGCCCCGCTGGCCTGCTCCGGGCTGATGTAATGGACGGAACCAATGGCTTTATCCGTTATAGTTCTATCGCTGCTGCGGGAAAAGCGGGCGATGCCGAAGTCAGCAATTTTAATGGTACCGTCGGAGAGGAGCATAATGTTTTGGGGCTTAATGTCCCGGTGGACAATGCCCCTGTCGTGGGCGTGCTGCAAACCGCGGAGCACCTGCACTGTAAAGTGCAGCGCCTCCTTCCAGCGGATAACCTTTTCCTGCTCAATATATTCCTTTAAGGAGATACCGTCAATATACTCCATAACAATGGACTGGATGCGGTTGCCGAAGCTAACGTCGTACACCTTTATAATATTGGGGTGGGAAAGCAGGGAAATTGCCCGGGATTCATTGCGGAAGCGGCGGAGGAACTCCTCGTTATTCATAAATTCTTCCCGCAGTATTTTCACGGCTACCGTTCTTTTTTCGGCTACGTCAAAGGCTTTGTACACATTGGCCATGCCGCCCACTCCAATGAGCTCCCGCAGCTCATAGCGTCCGTCCAGTTTTTTGCCGATGTATTTATCCATGGAATGCCTCCTGTAATAAATGGCCTTACGATTGGTTTACAAGGGTAAACGTTTTTTTTGGCAGGGCCCCTGCCTTAGCTTTGGTAGGCCAGCACGGCCGTTACATTGTCCGAACCGCCCATTTGGTTGGCATGGGCAACAAAGCACTGGGCGGCGCCCTCCTTGGCGGCCCGCTTCATCAGTTCCCAAAGCTTTTGTTCCGAAGCATAGTTGGAAAGGCCGTCGCTGCACAAAAGCACCTGGTGCTCCCGGCCAACGCGGAACATTTGGTAGTCAATATCCAGGGTATCCCCAATGCCCACTGCCCTGGTAATTAAGTGGCGGCGGGGATGGGTTTTAGCCTCCTGGGGGGTAATTTCCCCCCGGTCCACCATAGCCTGGACCATGGTATGGTCCTTTGTTACCTGCACTGCGCCGTGTTTATCGCCAATGTAAATACGGCTGTCGCCAATATTAACAATGTGCATTTCCTCCCCCATAATAACCGCGGCGGAAAGGGTGGTGCCCATGCCGCTGTACTCCTTATTTTCCTTTGCTAAGGAGTACACCTTGGCGTTGGCCGCGCTGATAGCGGAAAACATAACCGCCTTTACCGCGCCTTCGCTCATATTTTCCATAAGGTCCCTGTCAAAAAAGCGGGTAAGCAGCTGGCAGGCGGTTTGGCTGGCAATATCGCCTGCCCTTTCGCCCCCCATTCCGTCACAAACAACGGCATAGCCGCAGCCGCTGCCTAAAAGCCGGAAGGTATATGCGTCCTGGTTATTTTCCCGCACTTTGCCCGGGTGAGTTGCCCCGATGATTTTTAACACCGTCTTTCCTCCTCCTGCGCTTGTTCCCGCCGCAGCTGTCCGCAGGCGGCGTTAATATCCGCCCCAAGTTCCCGGCGGATGGTGGCGTTTACCCCCAGCTTTTCCAGCTGTGCTTGGAACGCCTCTATTTTTTTCCTTGGCCCCCGGGTAAAGCCCCGTTCCTTTACCGGGTTTACCGGAATCAGGTTTACATGGGCGGGCATACCCCGCAGGCGCTGGGCCAGCTCCCTGGCGTGGCAAGGTTCGTCGTTTACGCCTTCAATTAAAGCGTATTCAAAGGAAATGCGCCGCCCTGTTTTTGCAAAGTAGGCGCGGCAGGCCTCCACCAGCTCCTCCACATTCCAGCGCTGGTTTACAGGCATGGTTTGGCTGCGAATTTCGTTATTGGGCGCGTGGAGGGAAATGGAAAGGGTGAGGCCCAAATCCTCCTGGGCAAGCTGGTAAATTTTATCTACCACGCCGCAGGTGGAAAGGGATAAATGCCGCAGGCTAAGCTGGTAACCCCCTGGCATGGAAAGCAGCTTTAAAAACCGCAGGACATTGTCGTAATTGTCCAAAGGCTCCCCAATACCCATAAGCACCACATTGCTTACCCTTTGGCCGCTGTCCCTGGTGGCGGCATAAATTTCCTCCAGCATTTCCGAGGCGGTAAGGCTGCGCACCAGGCCCCCCAAGGTGGAGGCACAGAATTTACACCCCATACGGCACCCCACCTGGGTGGAAATACACAGGCTGTTGCCGTATTTATACTTCATTAAAACAGCTTCCACACAGTTGCCGTCGTTAAAACGGAACAAATACTTTACGGTGCCGTCCAACTGGGATTGCAGCCTGCGGGCAATTTGAGCCGCGGCTATGTAATACTGCTGTTTTAGGCTTTGCCGCAGTGCAGCGGGAAGGTTTGTCATATCCTCAAAGGAAGTGACCTGCTTTTCGTGCAGCCAGCTGAAAATTTGCTTCGCCCGGAATTTTGGCTGGTTTAAAGCGGCAAGCTGTTCTTCCAGTTCCTCTAAAAATAAGGATTTAATATCTTGTTTTTCCACAAACTCACCCAATCCTTTTTATGGTGGCCCGTCCCAAGCTGCGGGTAACGGTTGCGCAAAACGCCTGCAAGGGGCTACCCCTTGGCCTGCTCCAAACCGGTTTTTAGAGCCTTTTGATTGTTGCAATAAAAAAGCCGTCTGTTTTCCTTTGGTTGGGAAACAAGGTAGTGTGCCAGCCGCCGTTGTGCTGGGGCAAGGCTTCGGGAACAAAATTTTTATTTTCCTGCAAAAACTGCTCCACCACCTGCTGGTTTTCCTCCGGCAGGACCGTACAGGTGGAGTACACCAGCCTGCCCCCCGGCTTTAGGTATTTGGCGCTGGTTTGCAAAATTTCCAGCTGAACTTTGGGCAGGCCCGCCAGTTCTTCCGGTTTTTTATACTTAATTTCCGGCTTACGGCTAATAATTCCAAGGCCCGAACAAGGCACATCGCACAAAATGCGGTCCGCCTTTGGCAGGTTTTGGTTATACTGCCCCCCGTCGTTTTTTAGGGGTTCTATGATTGTAAGCCCCAGGCGCTGGGCGCCCTGGGCAATTTTTTTCACTTTTTCGTCGTAAATATCACAGGCAATTAATCTGCCGCGCCCTGCCATAGCCTGGGCTATGGTAAATGCCTTGGAGCCCGGCGCGCTGCACACATCCAGCACGGTTTCACCCGGCTGGGCGCCCACCATTTGGGCACATATTTGTGAAGATTTATCCTGAATATACAGCAGCCCCTGCTGGAAGGCAGGCAAGGCTTCAATGGAAGAAAGGGAGGAGAGGACAAGGCAGTTTTCCAAATCCCCATCCTTTTGGGCTGAAATACCCTGTAACCATAGCTGCTCCAGCAATTGGTCGGCTGTTATTTTAGTTGTGTTCACCCGGGCGTACAGCTCCGGGCGGCCTAAGGAGCGTTCCAGCAGGGAAAGCACATCTGCCTTTGGATAAGTGGCAAGGAGCTTTTGAATGATCCATTCCGGGCAGGAATAGGCTACCGAAAGCTGTCGGGGCTCTCCCCCCTGCACCGGCGGTATTACTTTGCCGTCCCGCAAAAAGGAACGCAGCACCCCGTTAACAAAGCCAGCGGCGCTGGAAACCCGCAGGATCCTGGCCAGCTTTACCCCCTCGTTTACGGCGGCGCTTTCCGGCACGGAATTTAAGTACAGCAGCTGGTAAAGGCTAAGGCGCAGAATTTCCCGCACCGCGGGGCTGAGCTTTTTTATTGGCTGCTTGGAATACTTTTGCAGCACATGGTCCAGGGTAAGCTGGCGTTCCAGGGCGCCGTAAAACAAAACCCCGGCGAAGGCGCTGTCCTTACCGGAAAGGCCGCTGCTTTTTATTATGTTGTTAAACACCACATTGGAGTAGCCCCCTTCCTCGTTTACAAGAATAAGGGCCTCCACAGCGGCCTGGCGCGGGCTTTTTTTCATGGTTTGCTCCCTTTTGCCCCTCTCCCCTGCAAGGGGCGGGCCGTTTATTATTTACAGCAGGTTAATCGTCCCTGCGGCGGTTGCCGTAAAGCAGAATAAGGCGCAGCAGCTGGGCAACGGCGGTAATCAGGGCGGCAACATAGGTCATTGCCGCTGCGGAAAGCACCTTGCGGGCCTGTTTTACCTCGGCGCCTTCCAAAATGGCGTCCGCCTCCAGGGTGTGGAGGGCGCGGCTGCTGGCGTTAAATTCTACCGGCAGGGTAACCAGCTGGAACAGGGCCACAGTGGCAAACAGCCAAATGCCAATTTCCACAACCGGCTGCCACTGGAATACAAAGCCCAGCAAAATAAGGGGGACGGAAAGCTTGGAACCCAAATTTGTAACCGGGATAATGGCGGAACGCAGTTTAATTGGGAAGTAGCCCACTGCGTGCTGTATGGCGTGGCCTGTTTCGTGGGCGGCCACCCCAATGGAGGCCACAGAGGTACTGTTATATACGCTGTCGGAAAGGCGCACCACATTGGCGCGAGGGTCAAAATGGTCCGTTAAGCTGCCTGCTATCCGTTCAATACGCACATGGTTCAGGCCGTTATCGTCCAAGATCCGGCGGCAAACCTGAGCCGCCGTAAGGCCGCGGGTACTCATTACCCGGCTGTACTTGTTAAAAGTGGTGGAAACCATGGTTTGGGCCCAAAGGGCTATGAGCATGGAGGGGATGATAAGCACCCAATAGTAAGGGTCAAAGTACATTCCAAACATAAAACAGTTCCTTTCTTCTGTAGGGGCAGGGCAGCCCCCTTAATAAAATTAGCTAATAGTTAATTTTATTATAGGAAACAAATTTGAATGAATAATGAATAGTTCGCTAATTTTAAGGGTAATTTTTACAAAACCCCTTATTCCCCCAGCTGTTTGCCCCGGGGCAGCTTTTTGCCCCGGAGAAAATCCCCGGCGGGCATCCGCTTGGAGCCTGCTGCCTGCACCTCTAAAAATTCCAAGGCCCCCTGGCCGCAGGCCACAATAAACCGCTTTTCGTCCAGCAGCTGGCCAGGCTGGCCGCTGTATTGGGGGGCCAATACTGCCCGATGTACCTTTAGGAGTGTACCGTCAATAGCAGTATAAGCCACCGGCCATGGGGAAAGGCCCCGAATTAAGTTGTGAAGCTCCTGGGCCGGCTTGGTAAAATCCAACCGGGCCATTTCCTTATTCAGCATAGGCGCATAGCTGGAAAGGGCCTCGTCCTGGGGGATGGCCTCCAGCTTGCCCTGCTCCAGGGCCGCTATGGTGTTGCAAAGGCAGTTGGCCCCAATTACTGCAAGGCGGTCGTGAAGCTGGCCGTAGGTTTCGTTTTCCCCAATGGGGGTTTCCTCCTTTAGCAGCATATCCCCTGTATCCAGCCCTTCGGCCATGTACATGGTGGTAACGCCGGTAACTGCTTCCCCGTTAATCACGCTCCACTGTATGGGCCCTGCCCCCCGGTATTTGGGCAGCAGTGAGCCGTGGACGTTAATGCAGCCCTTGGGGGGCAGCTGCAAAATTTCTTTGGGCAGAATTCTGCCGTAGGCCACCACCACAATCAGCTCCGGGGCTAAGGCGCGCAGGAGCTTTAGCGCCTCGCCGTCCCGCATTTTTTCCGGCTGATAAACGGGAATACCGTATTCCTGCGCCTTTTCCTTTACCGGCGGCGCCATTAGCTTATAACCCCGGCCCTTTGGTTTATCGGGCTGGGTAAAAACGCCTGCTACCTGGTGCCCGTCCTGAACCAGCTGCTCCAAGGAGGGCACTGCAAATTCCGGCGTACCCATAAATACAATTTTCATTTTGTTACCCCCAGTATGGCCTTTGGCCTGTTGTAAAAATGCTGCTTGCCTTTGGGCTCCCTACAGCTCGTCCGGGGAGAGCATGCGGTACATACGGTCCTTAAAAACAACGCCGTTTAAATGGTCGTTTTCGTGACAGATTGCCCGGGCCAAAAATTCTTCCCCTTCTGTTACAAACACTTCCCCATGGCGGTCCTGCGCCTTTACTTTTACATAGTTTGGCCGTTTTACCATAGCATATTCCCCTGGGAAGGAAAGGCACCCCTCGGAGCCGTCCTGCTCGCCGGAGGTTTCCAAAATTTCGGGGTTAACAAATTCCATAATGCCGTCCCCTATATCAACAACAAACACCCGGCGCAAAAACCCCACCTGGGGGCCGGCTAAGCCGACGCCTTCGGCTTCGTACATAGTTTGGGCCATATCGTCCAGCAGGTCCCACAGCTTTTTATTAAAGTCCGTAACAGGGCGGCACTTTTTGTGCAATGTTTTGTCAGGGTCATTGTCTTTTACAATCATTCTTTTTGCCATAGCTCAGGTTCCTTTCTTTATCCTCTATTGCTCCCCTCCGTAAACAAAAACAAACATCATTTTTAAAGATATGTTTCCCCTTGTACGTGAAAGGTATACTGTTTCCTTATTATTGTTTCACAACAATAGTTAATGTGCAGGCGCACAGTAACTTTTCTATATGATAAAAACGGCGAAGTATGCAAATACGCTACATAATGCCGCTGAAATTCATATCTACTGTAACAGTGACGTTTTTATAGGCCTTTTCCCCATTGAACCAGGCCAGCAGCTCCCACAGCAGCTGGCTTACCCTTGGGCCCTGGCGGCACTTAATTACCAGCTTATACCGGTGCTTGCCCGCTATTTTTTCCACCGCCGGCTCGCAGGGCTTTAAAATACGCAGGGGCAGGTCGCCGTACTGGGCGGCGGCCCGGCTGGTCAGTGCTGCGGCAAAGGCTTCGGCCCCCCGGCGCACCTGGGACTGGTTTTCCCCGGTGAAGCCCACCAAACACAGGTTGCAGTAGGGCGGGTAAAGCCCTAGCTTGCGCCCAGCAATTTCCGTTTCGTAAAAGCTGTCGTAATCCTGGCGGGCGGCCTGCTCTATTACATACTGGTTGGGGTTTGCCGTTTGGATGTAGGCCCGGCCCGGCAAATCCCCCCTGCCGCACCGGCCCACCACCTGGGTAAGGAGGCTAAAGGTGTTTTCATAACTGCGGAAGTCCTGGGTATACAGGGACTGGTCCGCATTGATTACGCCCACCAAGGTGACATTGGGGAAGTTGTGGCCCTTGGCTACCATTTGGGTGCCCACCATAATATCATATTCCCCGGCAGCAAAGGCGGCGAACTTTTTTTCGTGGGCAAAGCGGGAAAGGGTGGTATCCGCATCCATACGCAGGACGCGGGCCCTTGGGAAGGCGCAGGCAAGCTGCTCCTCTATTTTTTGGGTACCTGCCCCGGCATAACGCATAAGCTGGCTGCCGCAGGCTTTGCACTTTTCCACCAAAGTTTGGGAATAACCGCAGTAGTGGCACATAAGCCTGCCATTGTCGCTGTGGTAATTTAGGGCCACAGCGCAGTTGGGGCAGGTAGCTACCTCCCCGCAGCTGGAACACTTTACAATGGTGTTGTAGCCCCGGCGGTTTATAAGCAGAATAGTTTGCTCGCCCTGGTCCAGGTTTTTTTGTATTTCCCTGGCCAGCTGGGGGCTAAATACGGCGCCGTACTGCTCCGACATATCCACAATAGTGACTGCCGGCAGCAGGCGGCCCTGGTACCGTTCCTTTAAGGCCACCATGTGGTATTTGCCCCTGCGGGCATAATAAAAGCTTTCCACACTTGGCGTAGCCGAAGCCAGCAGCAGCAGGGCATTGTGGTACCTGCACCGGTATTTTGCCACATCCCGGGCGTGGAACTTTGGCGTCTGTTCCGATTTATAGGATTGCTCCTGCTCCTCGTCCATAACGACCATGCCAATATTTTTAAGGGGGGCAAAAACGGCGGAACGGGTGCCGATGACCACCTTGGCGCCCCCTTGGGCAATGCGGCGGTATTCGTCCGCCCGCTCCCCCAGGGTAAGGCCGCTGTGAAGGACCGCTACCTCCCTGCCAAATTTTTTTTGGAACACCTCTACAGTTTGTGGGGTAAGGGAAATTTCCGGCACCATAATAATAACGCTTTTCCCTTGGGCCAAGGTTTGCTGGATAAGCCGGAGGAACACCTGGGTTTTCCCGCTGCCTGTAACGCCGTAGAGCAGGGCTGTTTGGGCCGTGCCCTGTGCCATTACCTGGGACAAGGCTTCCGCCGCCGCTGCTTGGCCCGGGGTAAGGGCCACAGGGGAAGGGTCCACCTCTATGGTTTTATTTTCATAGGGGTTGCGCAGCAGCTGGCGGCCAAACAGCTCCACAACGCCGTGTTTTTCCAGGGTATGCACCACACCAGGGGTGACGCTGCAAAAATAACTGAGTTCCTTAACCGAGGCACAGCCCACCTGCCGAAGCAGTTCCACCACCGCCTTTTGTTTTTGGGTGGCCTTGGGCAAAGGCTGGTTTTCATCCTCGTAGGGGGGGCACAGCCGCGCCATAATCATTTTGCTGTCCGCAACCTTTTGGCGTACATCCTCCGTTATTACAACGGCCCCTGATTCTATCAGCTTTGCCATATCCGGGTTATTGGCAGCAAGGCCCAAATCCCGCCGGAGAACGGCCAGGGGCACCTGCTTGCGCTTGGTACGCAGGTAGCTTACAATTTGCTCCTGCCCTGGGGGCAATTCCTCCTGGGCTGCTTCCCTTTGGGAATGCCACTGGCGGTTTAACGAGCAGCAAAGCTGCAGGTTTACCCCCAGCCCGGAGGGGATAAGCACCTTTACCCCGTCGTAATAGGTACAAAAGCAGCTTTGCCGCAAAAATTCCAGCAGGCTCATCTGCTCCGGCCCCAGTACGGGGGCTGGGTCAATTTGGCTGACAATTTCCTTTAGGGTGTGGGGGGGCTGCTCCAAGGGCGGGGCTGCTTCCTCCAAAGCCAAAACAAGGCCCTGCCTTTTGCGGTTGCCCCCACCAAAGGGCACCAGCACCCGGCAGCCAGGGGCCAGGGTTTGCTCCATAAAAGCGGGGACAAGGTAGGTAAACTGTTTATCAAAGGCGTAGTTTGTTTTCTCTACCGCCACCTTTGCAACCATGGTTCCCCCTCCTTGCCCCGCCTTTTTTAAAGTTTTTTCGCGCTAATTTGCTACAAATTGTGATTTTATAATTGTTTTTTACAAATTGTTATTACAGCATTTCCTATAAATTATAATTTTATGACTGTTTTATACAAATAGTTATTGTTCTATTTACTACGAATAGGCATTTTTTGTTTTTTTCTACGAATTGCTTTAAATTTTGCTGTAAACAGCCACCTTGTGGATATTTTCTATAAATAGCCATAAAATGGCTATTTACTATGATTAGCTGTTTTACAGCTAATCATTTACATCCTTCATTTTTACTGTATCCTTTACCCGAACCTTGCCGGAGGCAAACTCCGCCAGGGCTAAGTTCACCGGTTTTACATCCAGGGGCATATTTTTTTCGTCGGCTTCCTCGGCAATTTCCCTAGCCTTGCGGGCAACTGCGACAACAAAAGCGTAATAGCTTTCGCCTTCTCTTAAAATTTGTGACATTGCTGGTCTTAACACAAGCATTCCTCCTTGTCCATTTCCTGTTATAGCTTTCTTTTAAATAATTTGTTTTACGGTTTATTTCAATGGCTTTGCGCCTGGGCCAAAGCCGTATTCGCTTTTATTTTCACTCAGCCAGTTTGTTACCAAAGAACGGTTTGCCTCCACAATATGGCTAAACTGGGCTACGGCCTGGTCCAGGTTGTCGTTTACCACAACGTACTGGTATTCCTGTACCTGTGCCATTTCTTCCTGTGCAATGGCCAGGCGTTTGTTTATGGTGGCTTCGTCCTCTGTTTGGCGGCCTATAAGCCGCTGGCGCAACTCCTCCCCGGAGGGGGGCATAATGAAAACCAGCAAAGCGCCGGGGCTTTTTTCCTTTACTTGCAGCGCCCCCTGGACATCAATTTCTAAAATAATATCCTGCCCCTGGGCCAGGGCCTGTTCTACCATATCCTTAGGCGTACCGTAAAAATTGCCGTTGTACTGGGCGTATTCCAAAATATTGCCCTGCTCCACCCGGTTTAAAAATTCCTCCTTGGTAAGGAAATAGTAATCCTTCCCGTTTTCCTCCCCTGGCCTTGGGGCCCGGGTGGTAGCGGAAACAGAGTACCGCACGCTTTCCCTGCCTTTTACATACTCCCGCAGCATGGTGCCTTTGCCTACGCCGCTGGGACCGGAAACAACAATCAGCTGACCTTTTTTATTCATCTTCCAGCTCCTCCTCATCTTCATCCTCATCATCCAGGCGGTTGGCCACCGTTTCCGGCTGTACCGCGGAAAGAATAACGTGGTCGCTGTCCATAACAATCACGGCACGGGTCCTTCTGCCATAGGTTGCGTCTATTAGGCTGCCCCGTTCCCGGGCTTCGGTGATGATTCGTTTAATTGGCGCGGATTCCGGGCTGACAATGGCCACCAGCCTGCTGGCCGAAACCATATTGCCAAACCCAATGTTAATCAGCTTCATTGTGCTCCCCTTCTTGCATTTGTAATTTATTTGGTACTTGCAGGCAAAATGGTTCACTTGCCCCTTTTCTTTAGGCAGCGCCTTAAGGAGATTATGCTGGCGCCAAGGGCCGCCAGGTTAATGAGCAGCACCGCCAAAGCCCGCAGCGGGGTGGAACAGCTGTAATAGTTGGCCTGCAAATTTCTTTTGCTGCCGTTAAAGGTACCCCAGCTTATTTTCATTGTACTCCCCTGCCTTTTAATTTCTGCTCCACCAGTTTTTTATTGTTTCACAATTAAAAACCTGATGTGCTGGCAGATGCGGGCTATTCGCCCTTCCTGCCCGTTGCACAAAAAAATAGTTTCG
>CAJTSZ010000034.1 GCA_910578755.1 uncultured Oscillospiraceae bacterium
CAGGCGGGCTGACGCCCGCCAAAGCCGAGAACGCAGTCCAGCGCCTATTTAGGGGTGCCGGCAGGCGGGTTTACCCTTGTTAAGCGATGGTTGATTTGTAATTTTATTTCATAGGGCCCCATTCTTTTGGTGAGAAAAGAATGGGGGAAGAAACAAGTTTGGCAAGTTCGGTTTTGCCAAACTTGTAGCCCTTCACTGAAGGGCGGTACCGCTGTACAAACACCGGTTGCCGCCGCTTCTTAAATGGCACTGGCAAATAAGGGGCATAGGGGTGAAGCCCCGGCATTTTTCTTTTCCATATTTCTTTTGATGCCAAAAGAAATATGGCCGGGTCTGGGCTGGAAGCCCAGCAGCACAGGCTTGGAAATGGCGCAACACTTCCCTGCTTATTTTACATACCAAACAGTGAATCTACTGCAAGCAGCAGTATACTAATTAAAATACACCCAAACATACATTTGCAGCAAAAGCTGCAATAACCCCTATCCCCTCTATATTTTAGCCCAATGTTGCAAAAAGGAATAGTGCGCTTAACAATTTCATACAAATATCCCCTTTCAAATCATTTGCCAAAGGAGCAAGCATAACCACCAAAAATATGTAAAACCCTATAAAAAAGGCCTGCGCTAAGCGCAGGCCTTTTAAAAACAAACTATTCAGCAATAGCTGTAACAACGCCGGAACCTACTGTGCGGCCGCCTTCACGGATAGCGAAGCGCAGACCAGCCTCAATAGCGATAGGAGTAATGAGCTCTACGTCCATTTCTACGTTATCGCCAGGCATGCACATTTCAACGCCCTCTGGCAGTTTAATAACGCCGGTAACGTCAGTTGTTCTGAAGTAGAACTGAGGTCTGTAGTTGTTGAAGAATGGGGTATGGCGGCCACCTTCGCTCTGTTTCAGAACGTAAACCTGGCCATGGAATTTGGTGTGTGGGTGGATGGAACCTGGTTTGCACAGTACCTGGCCACGTTTAATGTCTGTTCTCTGAACAGAACGCAGCAAAGCGCCAATGTTGTCGCCGGCTTCAGCGTAATCCAGCAGTTTGCGGAACATTTCAATACCGGTAACAACTGTTTTCATTTTTTCATCCTGCAAGCCTACAATTTCAACTTCGTCCTGAACTTTCAGCTGGCCTCTTTCAACTCTACCAGTAGCAACTGTACCACGGCCGGTGATGGTGAAGATATCTTCAACAGGCATCAGGAATGGCAGGTCAGCTTTTCTTTCTGGGGTTGGGATGTAATCGTCAACAGCAGCCATCAAATCCAGAACTGGTTTGTAAGCTGGGTTGTTAATGTCGTCTGGAGCTTCCAGAACAGCCAAAGCAGAACCGCAAACGATAGGTGTATCATCGCCTGGGAAGTCGTATTCGCTCAGCAGGTCACGGATTTCCATTTCTACCAGTTCAAGCAGTTCTGGGTCGTCAACCTGGTCAGCTTTGTTCATGAATACTACAATGTAAGGTACGCCTACCTGACGGGACAGCAGGATGTGTTCGCGGGTCTGTGGCATTGGGCCGTCAGCAGCGGATACAACCAGGATAGCGCCGTCCATCTGAGCAGCACCGGTAATCATGTTCTTAACATAGTCGGCGTGTCCGGGGCAGTCAACGTGAGCGTAGTGCCTGTTTTCTGTTTCATATTCAACGTGGGAAGTGTTAATTGTAATACCACGTTCTCTTTCCTCTGGAGCTTTATCGATCATATCGTAAGCTGTGTACTGAGCGCCGCCTTTGAGGCCCAGAGTTTTTGTGATAGCAGCAGTCAAAGTGGTTTTACCATGGTCAACGTGACCGATAGTACCAATGTTAACGTGTGGTTTGGTTCTTTCAAATTTAGCCTTTGCCATTGTTGAATTTCCTCCCTTTATATTTGGAATTAAATTTAATTTTCTATGGCTTCATGCAGCCCAATAAAAAATATGGAAAAATTAAGATGACTTACAATTTTTATTGTAACAAGTTCTTATTAAAAAAGCAAGTGGAAAAGCCCCTGCTAACCTTTAAAAACCGCAGTTTTTAAAGATTTTGCAGGTTTTTCCCTTATATCAGCCCTACAAAGCCGGAATTATTCCGCTTTTGTTCTGCTGGAAATAATTTTTTCCGCAATGGATTTTGGAATTTCTACATAATGTGAAGGTTCCATGGTGTACTGGCCGCGGCCCTGCGTCTTGGAGCGCAGGTCGGTGGCGTAACCAAACATTTCGGAAAGCGGAACTGCAGCCCTAATCTCCTGGGAACCATTTCTGGCTTCCATGCCTTGGATTTGGCCGCGGCGGGAGTTCAAGTCGCCGATAACGTCGCCCATGTAGTCCTCTGGGGTAATAACTGTAACCTTCATAATTGGTTCCAGCAGTACAGCGTCGCCTTTTCTCATTGCCTCTTTAAAGGCCATGGAACCGGCAATTTTAAATGCCATTTCAGAGGAGTCTACCTCGTGGTAAGAACCATCGTACAGGGTAACCTTAACGTCTACTACGTTGTAGCCAGCCAAAATACCGGACTGCATAGCGCCCTGAATACCAGAGTCAACTGCGGGAACGTATTCTTTCGGAATAGCGCCGCCCACCAGCTTGTTAATAAACTCGTAGCCCTTGCCGCTTTCGTTTGGCTCGGCAATAATTTTAACGTGACCGTATTGGCCCTTACCGCCGGACTGACGGGCATATTTCATGTCAACATCTGCGGATTTGCGGATAGTTTCTTTGTAAGCAACCTGTGGTTTACCTACGTTAGCCTCTACCTTGAATTCACGGAGCAGACGGTCAACAATAATTTCCAGGTGCAGTTCACCCATACCGGCAATAATGGTTTGGGCGGTTTCTTCGTCGGTGTAGGTGCGGAAGGTCGGGTCCTCTTCAGCCAGTTTTGCCAAAGCCAGGCCCATTTTTTCCTGGCCTGCTTTTGTTTTTGGTTCAATAGCAACACGGATAACCGGCTCTGGGAATACCATGGATTCCAAAATAATTGGAGCCTTAGGGTCACAGAGGGTATCGCCGGTTGTAACCTTCTTCAGGCCAACAGCAGCGGCAATATCGCCTGCGTAGCAGGTTTCAATGTCTTTTCTGTTGTTTGCGTGCATCTGAAGAATACGGCCAATTCTTTCTGTATGGCCTTTTGTAGCGTTCAAAACGGTGTCGCCTGTGTTAACCACACCGGAGTATACGCGGAAGAAGCACAGTTTACCAACGTAAGGGTCGGTAGCAATTTTAAATGCCAGCGCGGCAAATGGCGCGTTGTCTGTGGAAGGTCTGTCCTCTTCTTCTTCGCTGTCCAGGCTTACACCTTTAATGTCAGGAACATCGGTTGGCGCAGGCATGTAGTCCACAATAGCATCAAGGAGCTTTTGAACGCCTTTGTTTTTATAAGAAGTACCGCAGCATACAGGCACCATTCTGTTGGCCAGTGTATCCAAACGGATTGCTTTCTTAATTTCTTCAATGGTCAGTTCTTCGCCTTCCAGGTATTTTTCCATTAAGGCTTCATCCTGCTCGGCAACAGATTCAACCAGTTTTACACGGTATTCCTCGGCCAGGTCCTTCATTTCTTCTGGAATTTCTTCCTCGCGAATGTCCTTGCCCAGGTCATCGCAGTAAATGTAAGCCTTCATTTCTACAAGGTCAATAATCCCCTTGAAGAACTGTTCAGAGCCAATCGGCAGCTGAATTGGAACGGCATTACATTTTAAACGGTCATGGATCATATTGAGCACGTTAAAGAAATCCGCACCCATAATATCCATTTTGTTCACGTAAATCATACGTGGGACTTTATAGTTATCAGCCTGTCTCCATACGGTTTCAGACTGTGGCTCAACACCGCCTTTAGCGCACATAACAGTTACAGACCCGTCAAGTACTCTCAATGAACGCTCAACTTCAACAGTAAAGTCAACGTGTCCTGGAGTGTCAATGATGTTGATGCGGTGGCCCTTCCAGTAGCAGGTAGTAGCAGCGGAAGTAATGGTAATACCTCTTTCCTGCTCCTGTACCATCCAGTCCATGGTAGCGCTGCCGTCGTGTGTTTCCCCAATTTTGTGGTTAATACCAGTGTAGTAGAGAATACGCTCGGTGGTGGTAGTTTTACCAGCATCAATATGCGCCATTATGCCTATGTTACGGGTAAGCTCTAATGCAACATCTCTTGGCATATTGTCCTCCTTCATTTTATAAAATCAGGTGATTTTTCCTGCCCCGCGCGCCCTTGCGGCCCGCGCAGGCAAGGCGAATATCCAGTGAAGATTAAGCAATGATGCAGCGGAAAAAGGCGCCTTGGCCTTTTCCCCGCTGTACTTCATTGATTGTATCCTTCTCTCCAATTCTGAAAGAATTAGAATCTGTAATGTGCAAAAGCTTTGTTTGCTTCAGCCATTTTATGTGTATCTTCGCGTTTTTTCACTGCGCCGCCGGTGCTGTTAATGGCGTCTATAATTTCACCGGCCAGGCGTTCCTTCATTGTCTTTTCAGAACGAGAACGGGCGTAGTTGGTAAGCCATCTCAGGCCCAAAGTCTGGCGTCTTGCAGGACGCACTTCCATTGGTACCTGGTAGGTGGCGCCGCCAATACGGCGGGCTTTAACTTCCAATACAGGCATAATGTTTTCCATAGCTTCCTGGAAAGCCTCCAAAGCATCCTTACCTGTTTTTTCAGCAATAATTTCGAATGCACCGTATACGATCTTCTGGGCAACACCCTTCTTACCGTCGTACATTACATTGTTTACCAAGCGTGTTACCAGTTTAGAATTGTACATAGGATCTGGTAATACATCACGTTTTGCGATTTGACCTCTTCTTGGCACTTCGCTTCCCTCCTTCACATAATGATATCATAGGTACTCGAAAGTGACAAAACTCCCGTAGCCAATGCAGAAGCCGGAATAAATATATATCAAGCTCTACAAAAGCAGTTATTCTAAGCTAAGAATGGGGTTTTATTACTTCTTGGCACCAGCCTTTGGACGTTTTGCACCGTATTTGGAACGGCTCTGCTGTCTGTTCGCAACACCCTGTGTATCCAAAGTACCACGGATAATATGGTAACGAACACCAGGCAGGTCCTTTACACGGCCGCCACGGATAAGAACAACGCTGTGTTCCTGCAAGTTGTGGCCGATACCTGGAATGTAGGCTGTTGCCTCGATTCCGTTGGAAAGTCTAACTCTTGCAACTTTTCTCAGCGCGGAGTTAGGTTTCTTTGGAGTCTGGGTTCTAATCGCTGTGCAAACGCCTCTCTTTTGTGGGGAGTTCTGAGCGATAGCTGTGCGTTTCTGAGAGTTCCAGCCTTTCAGAAGAGCAGGCGCGGTGGACTTTTTCTCAATCGTCTCTCTGCCTTTTCTTACCAATTGGTTAAAGGTTGGCATTGTGGGCACCTCCTTACTAAAAAATTACATTTTATTGGCAAAGCACAGCGGCCATACTGCCGCTGCCATGCCTTACCGATTTATAATTTTATCACCTTTCGGCGCATTTTGTCAACTTATTTTCTATAGCGGGAATGTACAATTTTGCCATGAAACCAGCTCCCTTCTTGTATATCCCGCTTCCACTCTTCAAAGTTTGGCCTGTTTTTTTCCGGTTTATACACCAGCTCCCTGTATTAAAAAACAGCCGCGCAGAAAAACAGCCGCCTTTTCAGGCAGCTGTTCCACATACTCTGCTAACTGGCTATAAATTTTCTTCTTGCTGCTCCAAAACAAGGGGATATACTCCTTCCGGTCTATTCTCAGATTACCCCGGTCATCAACACAATAATCGGCGATAAAATCCCCATCACCAACAAAATAAATATTAACTTCCCTGGTTGTTTGCGTTGAGCCTATGGCGTCAAAAAGCAGGTGGGTCCTTATATAAGGACCATCCACAATATGCTGCAATTCCGCCACGGCTTTCCGGTCTGTAACAACAAAATCTTGTTCCACGGTGCTGCCTGAGTTTTGGGAAACCCCCGGAACACGCACTATGACCTGAATACGTGCCTGCACATTATTTACAGAGCTGGTGCTGAAGTTGACCGTTATAAAACAAAACAGTCCCACAAACAGTAAGCATCCAGCGGTAAGTATGATTCCTTTTTTCTTTCTCACTGATGATATCCTTCCTTATCCATGTACAGAATCAAAGTAAGCGTCTCCATAATTAAAACCCACTATCTTCTCCCTGTATCCACCATTAGGCCAGTGGTAATATGCCTTTTCATCTGGTATATCCCAAGACTTCACCGTTACAGTTTTCTCTGGTGTATCTGCTTGTCGATAACTCCCTGATAAATTAGGATTTTTTACAATATTTTCAAAGAAATATGTTGTCTTTTCGACCGTGGAGCCTAGATATTCTTCACCGTTTTCAATATAGTATGTGTACTTTGTCCATTTTTCCTCATACATCGTAGCCATATGTTCAACCCTTGTGTAACCCACTCCGTCATTCGGAAGATTTACAAATAGAGATACGATAGACCATGCCCCTCCCGATACTACATTCAAAGCAGAATCGACCGCCATAGTTACTGTAGATGTAACAACACTATCAAGATAGTCTTCTAAGTTATTTACATTTTTTACTCTTTTTTCTTTACTATGTTGTCCTGTTTTAATAAGGCTCTCATAATATCTTTTATTTTTAAATCCTGTATAGTACCTCTGGCTATCTCTTGCTTTTGGATTGGGTACATATAAACTAATTGTTAAATCCTCAGTTGCGTCTTTATTGTACTGGTCTATCATCCTACGAATATCTTCTGCTTGCTGTTCGTGTACACGATATTCCTTGAAAACTCTTTCAACTTCTTCAGGATTATTCACGTTTAACTTAACTTCTACCAAAGGGTTTCCTTTAGAATCTGTCACTTGCCCTGCTGCTTTGTTATCCATCGCCAATGCTGTAACTGAGAAACTTAAAAATAATGCTACTGCCATCATTCCGCTTACTAACCTTTTAAACATCCATTTCCTCCTATAATTTTTAATTTTGTAAATTTCCTTGTAATAAATATATCATATTTTACCATAGTTTCCAATAGAAAAAATTAACAGTAAAATTACAATATTTTTCTAATTTATACAAAAAGCCGAGTTAGGGGCGCTCCGCCCCCAAACCCCCGGCCCTATTTCTTTTAGTGTTGAAAGAAATAGGGGCTTGTACATCCCGCTTTCATTCTTCAAGGTTTGGCCTGTTTTTTCCGGTTTATACACCAGTTCCCTGTATTAAAAAGCAGAAGCGCAGAAAAACAGCTGCCTTTTCAGGCAGCTGTTCCACATACTCTGCTAACTGGCTATAAATTTTCTTCTTGCTGCTCCAAAACAAGGGGACATACTCCTTCCCGTTCATGGTCAGCAGCCCTTTGTCGCTTATAATATATTGTACCCAATGGCCCCTGCCGTTATAATAACCGAGCCAAATCTGTTGGTTTTGCCGCGTTCCGTGGCCCATATCCGGGAAAATATTGCGGATATACACACCCCCGATAATGCTTTCTACCTCTTTTATTGCAGCTGGGTCTGTTATTTGAAGATCCTTATTGATCTCATAGCCGGCGCCGGGGGTGGCGGTTACCAGCGCAATGATTATCTGACCTTTATTCGCCGCAACCGTTTCCCGCCGTATTGTTAGGGCAATCAGCAATAGGGTCAACAGCAGAAGACAGCAGGAAATCTTAAATTTTTTCATCTTACCCCTCCCCTTTTTAGAAGCCTCCGCAACAAAAGGCGCCTTCATTTTACATGAAGGCGCCTTTTGTATTTTACTTATGAAGTAAGCAGTGCTAAATGCTCGCTTCCATCTCCTCAGCAACAGCTGGTTCTTCTGCAAAAACCTCCTCGCTACCGTGGGCTTTGGCTTCCTGCTCTTCCTCAATGTATTCCACAATGCCAGTACCGGCGGGAATGAGCTTACCAATAATTACGTTTTCCTTTAAGCCGGTCAGCGGGTCAACCTTGCCTTTAATGGCTGCCTCGGTTAAAACGCGGGTGGTTTCCTGGAAGGAAGCCGCAGACATAAAGGATTCGGTGGCCAGGGAAGCCTTCGTAATACCCATAAGCACGGCATGGCCGGTGGCCTTCACCCTTGGCAGGCCGTCCTGCTGTTCCAGCAGTTCCAAGGCTTCGTTTTCTGCCCGCAGCTCTGCTTTATCCACCAGGGAACCAGTAATCAGCTTGGTGTCGCCGCCGTCGTCAATGCGCTGTTTGCGCATCATTTGGCAAACAATTACCTCAATGTGCTTGTCGTTAATATCAACACCCTGGGTACGGTAAACACGCTGTACCTCTTTAATCAGGTAATCCTGTACCGCCTGTTCGCCGCTTACGGTGAGCACCTCGTTCGGTTCCACGGAGCCTTCGGTAATCAGCTGGCCCTTGGTTACATACTGGCCTTCTTCAATAATAATTTTAGAATCAAAAGGCACAATTTTTGTAAACACTTCGCCGTCGGCGCTGGTTACGTTTACGGTATTCGCGCCCTTATGGTCCAAACGGAAGTTGGCAATACCGTCAACATGGGAAATAATGGCTGCATTTTTGGGTTTTCTTGCTTCAAAAAGCTCCTCTACGCGGGGCAAACCCTGTGTAATATCGCTGGCAGAAGCAACACCGCCGGTGTGGAAGGTACGCATGGTAAGCTGGGTACCAGGCTCACCAATGGACTGTGCGGAAATAACACCCACTGCTTCGCCAATGCCAACAGGCGCGCCGTTGGCCAGGTTAGCGCCGTAGCATTTGGCGCACACGCCTTTTTTGGCGTTGCAGGTAAGCACAGAACGGATGCGTACGGTGGTAATACCTGCGTCCACAATTTTCTGGGCTGTTTTTTCATCCACCATTTTTTCCCGGGTAGCAAGCACTTCCCCGGTTTGCGGGTGAATAACATCATCGGCAACGTAGCGCCCGGTAAGGCGTTCCGCCAAACCTTCAATAACACGGCCGCTGTCGGTAATATCGTAAACTTCAATACCCTCGTGGGTGCCGCAGTCTGCACTGCGGATAATTACCTCCTGGGAAACGTCTACCAAGCGGCGGGTCAAGTAACCGGAGTCGGCAGTACGCAGCGCTGTATCGGCCAAGCCCTTACGGGCGCCTCGGGAGGAGTTAAAGTATTCCAAAATATTAAGGCCTTCACGGTAGTTGGACTTAATTGGAATTTCAATGGCTTTACCGGAAGTGTTGGCAATTAAGCCGCGCATACCGGCCAGCTGGCGAATCTGTTCCATGGAACCACGGGCGCCGGAATCCGCCATCATAAAGATTGGGTTGCGCTCGCCAAAGGTTTCGGCAAGGGCCTTTTTCACCTTATCTGTTGTTTCGTTCCATGTTTTAATGACACGGTCGTAACGCACTTCGTCGGAAATAAGGCCGCGGTCGTACTGGCGTTTAATTTGGGCCACTTTTTCATCGGCCTGTTCAATCAGCTCTTTTTTGCACTCTGGAATAACCGCGTCGCTTACGGCAACGGTAATCCCGCTTTGGGTGGAGTACTTAAAGCCCTGGTTTTTAATTTTGTCCAAAACCTCGGAAGTACGGGCTGTACCACAGGTGTGAATACAGCGGTCAATAATTTTGCCCAGCTCTTTTTTGCGCACCAGGAAAGTAATTTCCAGGTCAAACTGCTTTTCGGAATCCGTTCTGTCCACAAAGCCTAAGTCCTGGGGGATTGGGTCGTTAAAAATAATTTGGCCCACGGTGGCGTTAATAATACGGCTGATGGTTTTGCCGCCAATTTCCTTGGATACGCGAACTTTAATTGGCGCGTGCAGGCCAACCACGCCGGTGTCATAGGCCATTTTCGCTTCATCAAAGTTGCAGAATGCCTTGCCGGCCCCTGGTTCATCCTCCCGTACCATGGTAAGGTAGTAGGAACCAAGAATCATATCCTGGGTAGGAATGGTTACGGGGCGCCCGTCGGAAGGCTTTAACAGGTTGCCTGCCGCCAGCATAAGGAAGCGGGCCTCCGCCTGGGCTTCGGCAGAAAGGGGCAGGTGGATAGCCATTTGGTCGCCGTCAAAGTCGGCATTGTAGGCGGTACATACCAGCGGGTGCAGGCGGATAGCGCGGCCCTCTACCAAAATTGGTTCAAAGGCCTGAATACCCAGCCTGTGCAGGGTAGGTGCGCGGTTCAGCAGTACAGGGTGGTTTTTAATTACCACTTCCAACGCATCCCATACTTCCTTCAGCGCCGCTTTATCCACCATTTTTCTGGCGTTTTTAATGTTGGTGGCAATTTCCTGGTCCACTAGGCGTTTCATAACAAAGGGTTTAAACAGCTCCAAAGCCATTTCCTTTGGCAGGCCACACTGGTACATTTTCAGGTCTGGCCCTACTACAATTACGGAACGGCCGGAGTAGTCAACACGTTTACCCAGCAGGTTCTGGCGGAAACGGCCCTGCTTGCCCTTAAGCATATCGGAAAGGGATTTCAGCGGCCGGTTATTTGGCCCGGTAACAGGGCGGCCATGGCGGCCGTTGTCAATCAGGGCGTCCACCGATTCCTGGAGCATACGCTTTTCATTGCGTACAATAATATCCGGCGCGCCCAGCTCTATCAGCTTTTTCAACCGGTTGTTCCGGTTAATCACCCGTCGGTACAGGTCGTTCAGGTCGCTGGTGGCAAAACGGCCGCCGTCCAACTGCACCATAGGGCGAATATCCGGTGGAATAACAGGGACAACATCCAGTATCATCCATTCCGGGCGGTTTCCGCTTAAACGGAAGGCTTCCACAACCTCCAGCCGTTTTAAAATCCTCGCTCTTTTTTGCCCCTGTGGCAGGGATTCCAGTTCATCCTTCAGTTCCTTTGCAAGAACTTCCAAATCAATTTCTTCCAAAAGGGTTTTAATTGCCTCTGCGCCCATGCTGGCCTGGAACTCGTCCTCGTAAGCCTCCCGCAGGTCGCGGTATTCTTTTTCTGTCAGCAGGGTATATTTTTTCAGGTTTGTGGTACCTGGGTCTGTTACAATGTAGGAAGCAAAGTACAGCACTTTTTCCAAAAGGCGGGGGCTTATGTTCAGCAGCAGCCCCATACGGGAGGAAGTGCCTTTAAAGTACCAAATGTGGGAAACCGGCGCAGCCAGTTCAATGTGGCCCATACGTTCACGGCGAACCTTAGAACGCGTTACCTCAACGCCGCAGCGTTCACAAATTTTCCCTTTGTAACGCAGGCGTTTATATTTTCCGCAATAACATTCCCAGTCCTTTTGCGGACCGAAAATACGCTCACAGAAAAGGCCGTCACGCTCTGGCTTTAATGTTCTGTAGTTAATAGTTTCGGGCTTTTTTACCTCGCCGTAGGACCATTCCCTAATTTTTTCAGGTGAAGCCAAGCCGATTTTGATTGACTCAAAAACGTTAAATTCCAATTACGACCCCTTCTTCCTATTACAAATCAAAATTATCATCATCATCGTCTGCGCCACTTTCCAGGCCAAGGTCTGCAAACTCGCTGAGCAGGCTGTCAAAATTGTCGTCATCCTCCTGCAAATCCGGCTGTTCTATGGCAAATTTATCCTCAAACTCCGAATCCACGGCAACATCTTCAAAGTTGCTGCCGTTGTCCTCCGGCAGCATTTCCGGGGAACCTTCCGGCCCGTTAAAGCCAAGGTCATCGTCCAAATCCTGTTTCAGGTCAATTTCTTCGTTGTCCTTATCCAGCACTTTAACGTCAAGGCTCAGGGACTGCAGCTCTTTAATCAATACCTTAAAGGATTCCGGAATCCCTGGCTTCGGCACGTTTTTGCCCTTTACAATGGCCTCAAAGGTTTTTACACGGCCCACAACGTCGTCAGATTTTACAGTCAAAATCTCCTGCAAGGTGTAGGCGGCGCCGTAAGCCTCCAGGGCCCAAACCTCCATCTCACCAAAACGCTGGCCGCCAAACTGGGCTTTACCGCCCAAAGGCTGCTGGGTTACCAGGGAGTACGGGCCGGTGGAACGGGCGTGGATTTTATCGTCAACCAGGTGGTGCAGCTTCAAGTAGTACATATAACCAACGGTTACTGGGTTATCAAAGGGTTCGCCGGTGCGGCCATCGTAAACAATGGTTTTGCCGTCGCCCCGCAGGCCGGCCATTTCCAGTGTTTCCCGAATGTCATTTTCGTTGGCGCCGTCAAATACCGGGGTCATTACCTTCCACCCCAGCTCCGAGGCGGCGCGGCCCAGGTGTACTTCCAACACCTGCCCAATGTTCATACGGGAAGGAACGCCCAATGGGTTCAGCACAATGTCCAGTGGGCGGCCGTCCGCCAGGAATGGCATATCCTCCTGAGGCAAAATGCGGGAAACAACGCCCTTGTTGCCGTGGCGGCCCGCCATTTTGTCACCTACGGAAATTTTACGCTTTTGGGCAATGTAGCAGCGTACCACCATGTTTACCCCTGGGGAAAGCTCGTCGCTGTTTTCCCTGGTAAATACCTTAACGTCAACCACAATGCCGTATTCGCCATGGGGCACCTTCAGGGAGGTATCCCTTACTTCCCTTGCCTTTTCGCCAAAAATGGCCCGCAGCAGCCTCTCCTCCGCATTCAGCTCGGTTTCGCCCTTAGGGGTTACCTTGCCAACCAAAATATCGCCGGCCTTTACCTCGGCGCCAATGCGGATAATGCCTCTGTCGTCCAGCTCGCGGAGGGCCTCCTCGCCCACGTTGGGGATATCCCGGGTAATTTCTTCCGGCCCTAACTTGGTATCCCTGGCTTCGGTTTCGTATTCTACAATATGGATAGATGTGTAAACATCGTTGCGGACCAGCTTTTCGTTAATTAAAACGGCGTCCTCGTAGTTGTAGCCTTCCCAGGTCATAAAACCAATGAGGGCGTTTTTACCTAAGCTAATTTCCCCGTCGCAGGTTGCAGGCCCGTCAGCCAACACCTGTCCCTTGTGTACCCGTTCCCCAACAGCTACAATAGGGCGCTGGTTAAAGCAGGTGCCCTGGTTGGATCGCAGGAATTTAATGACATGGTATTCCTTCAGCTCGCCATCGTCGGTGCGAACCACTATGCGGTTGGCGTCAACCCGGTCTACCACGCCTTCCACATCACAAATAACGCAAACGCCGGAGTCCACCGCTGCCTTGTACTCCATACCGGTGGCAACGTAGGGGCTTTCTGTTTTCATCAGCGGCACAGCCTGGCGCTGCATGTTGGCGCCCATGAGGGCGCGGTTAGTATCGTCGTTTTCCAAAAATGGAATCATGGCCGTAGCCACAGAAACTACCATTTTTGGTGAAACGTCCATATAATCCACATATTCTTTTTCAATAATTTTAACAACATCCCTGTGGCGGACAGAAACCATTTTATTGCTGAAACGGTTCTCTTCGTCCAAAGGTTCGTTGGCCTGGGCCACTACATACTCGTCCTCTTCGTCGGCAGTCATGTAGCGGATTTCATCTAAAACAGCGCCGGTTTCCTTATCTACACGGCGGTAAGGCGCTTCAATAAAGCCATACTTATTAATGCGGGCAAAGGTTGCCAGGTAGGAAATCAAACCAATGTTTGGGCCTTCCGGTGTTTCTACAGGGCACATGCGGCCGTAGTGGCTGTAGTGAACGTCACGCACCTCAAAGCCCGCGCGGTCACGGGAAAGGCCGCCTGGGCCCAATGCGGAAAGGCGTCTTTTATGGGTCAGCTCTGCCAGCGGGTTGCCCTGGTCCATAAACTGGGACAATGGGGAGGAACCAAAAAATTCTTTAATGGCCGCTACCACCGGGCGGATGTTAATGAGGGCCTGTGGGGTAATCACGTCCATATCCTGTGCCTGGGTGGTCATCCTTTCCCGAATCACCCTTTCCATACGGGAAAAACCAATGCGGAACTGGTTTTGCAGCAATTCCCCAACGGAACGGATACGGCGGTTGCCCAAATGGTCAATATCGTCTGTGGTACCCACGCCGCGGTCCAGGTTAAACACATAATTGATGGTGGCAAAAATGTCATCCTTAATAATGTGCTTTGGAATCAGGTCGTCCACTCTGTCCTTAATGGCTTCCCGCAGCAGCTCCTCATTGTCGCCGCAGCTGTCCAAAATTTCGCACAGAACGGAAAAACGCACCTTTTCGTTAATGCCGTATTCTTCCACATCAAAATCAATATAATCCCCAATATCCACCATGCCGTTGGAAATTACCTTAATTTCCTTGTCGCCCACCTTTAAAAAGGCGGTGTTTACGCCGGCGCGCTCAATTTCTTCCGCCTGGGCCCGGGTAAGCAGCTGGCCTTCCTCGGCCATAACTTCGCCGGTGCGCATGTTAACAATGGGCTGGGAAAGGGTATGGCCGGCAATCCGGGAGGCAATGCCCAGTTTTTTATTGTATTTGTAACGCCCTACGCGGGAAAGGTCGTACCGTCTTGCGTCAAAAAACAGCATATCAATGTGGGATTGCGCACTGTCCACCGTAGGCGGTTCGCCTGGGCGCAGCTTGCGGTACACCTCCAGCAAAGCCTCCTCGGTGTTGTTGGTGCTGTCCTTTTCCAGGGTAGCAAGGAGCTTTGTGTCGCTGCCGAAAAAGTCCAAAATCTGGGCGTCGCTGGCAAGGCCCAACGCCCGGATAAATGTAGTTACCGGCAGCTTCCTGTTTTTATCAATGCGGACATAAAAAACGTCGTTGGAATCGGTTTCGTATTCCAGCCAGGCGCCGCGGTTTGGAATTACTGTGGAAGCAAACAATTCCTTACCTGCTTTGTCCCTGGAAACGGAATAGTACACACCTGGGGAGCGAACCAACTGGGAAACAATAACACGCTCAGCGCCGTTAATAATAAAGGTGCCGCTGTCGGTCATAATTGGGAAGTCGCCCATAAAAATATCCTGTTCTTTTACTTCCCCGGTTTCCTTGTTCAGCAGGCTGGCACGCACGCGCAGTGGAGCAGAAAATGTGGCGTCACGCTCTTTACATTCTTCAATGCTGTACTTTGGCTTATCTTCCAAGCGGTAATCAATAAAGTCCAAAACCAGGTTGCCCTGGTAGTCCGAAATAGCGGACATATCTTTGAAGACTTCTTTCAAACCCTCTTCCAAAAACCATTTGTAGGAGTTTTTCTGTACTTCAATCAAGTTTGGCATATCCAAAACTTCATCAATGCGAGAAAAGCTCATTCGAACATTTTTACCAAGATGTACTGGCTTAACATTCACCATAGGCTTATCCACTCCAATCATATATTTTAAAGTTTCCATCGATGGACAAGGGTCAACACGTTTTTTGGGGCTAAAACAGCCGCCGGCAGGCGTGCTGCCCCTTGCCAACCGATACTTAGCTATATTGTACAAATTTTCAACATAAAACTCGAATATTTTGCAAAAACCTATTGAATTTTACATCGTCTTATGCTACAATATTTTTGTTTAATTATACAAATGTCTATTTTGATACAGTATAATATTATATTATACTTTTAGGATAAAGTCAACGGGTTATCCCGCTGAATTGTCGTAGAGAAACCTTGGTTTTACCGCCAAGGTTTTGTTTATTTTTACTACAAATTGCCGCCGGCAATTTGCTATTGCCTGCCCTTTGGTTTTCCCCAAAAACAAAGGCCTTGGGCATTTTACAAAATCATTTTGTTAGGAGGCCCCTCCAATGTTCGTTCATGTGCGAAATGTCCGCTTGTTTTATAAAAAAACTGGCGCCGGTCCCGCTGTACTCCTCCTCCATGGCAACGGGGAGGACCATTCTATTTTTAATACCTTAGTCCTGGAACTTGCCAAAACCCACACCGTCTACGCCTTGGACAGCCGGTGCCATGGGCAAAGCAGCTCCGCCACGCCGCTTTCCTATGATGCTATGGCCCAGGATGTGGAAGCCTTTATTGCCGCCCTGGGTTTAAAAAAGCCTGCCCTTTGCGGTTTCAGCGACGGCGGCATTGTGGGCCTGCTGGCAGCCTCCCACAGCCCCCAGCTGTTTTCCCGGTTAATTATTTGCGGCGCAAACACAAACCCCCGCGGCCTAAAGCCCTCCCTGCTGCTGTACTACCGCCTGGTTTACGCCATAAACCGCAGCCCCCACATTGGCATGATGCTCACCCAGCCCAATATCTCCCCCGCTGCCCTTGGTAAAATCACCATACCCGTCCTGGTTCTGGCTGGAAGCCGGGACGTTATCCGCCGGGAACACACTTGTCAACTGGCAAATACTCTGCCAAACAGCCAGCTAATGGTCCTCCCCAAGGAAACCCACAGCAGCTATGTAGTAAACAGCCCCAAGCTGTACCCTTTGGTTATTTCCTTTTTACAGGAATAACCGTTCCTCTGCGGAAACCCAAAAGGGCAAAAGCCGCAAAACCCCCTGCCAAAGAAAAACGAAATTCTTCGGCAGGGGGTTTTATCAGCTAAAAATAGCATACAGGGTATTGATTAAAACAGGAATTAAGGCCGTACAAATAATACCATTGATAACCGACATCATGGTAACTTCTTCATTGGTATATTTAATTACCACTGGCAGGGCCGTGTCGCTGCTGGTGGCTCCGGCCGGCGCAATGGCCGTATAGCCGTTTAAGTACTTGGCAATTACCGGAATACAAATAAATGTTAAAATTTCTCTGAAAATATTGCTTAAAAAGGCAATGGTGCCTATTTCCGCGCTGATAAGCTCTGTCAGCAAAACGCCGGAAAGGCTGTACCAGCCCAAGCCGGAAGAAATGCACAGGCTCTCCCTTAACGGCATACCCAACAGCATGGAGGAAACCACTCCCCCTGCCATAGAGCCAAACACAATGCCTGCCGGAATTACCAGTATCCTAATATTGTATTCCCGCATTTTTCTGAAAATCAGCTTATTTTCACCAATGCTTATGCCCACACAGAACATTAAAAGCATTAAGGCGTATTCCGAAATATTGGAGAAAAGAGAAATGGTATTGGGCGTAAAAATAAACTGCCCGCAAAATATGCCTAATATTAAACTAACAACCGCCGCTATTATCATCTTTTTTCTCCTCCTTTGGGAAAAATTTTTCTGTTAAAACGTACACCGCTATTACAGAAAAAGCAATGGCAACTATGGCAAAAACAAAGCTTTTCAGCCCCATAGAGGCAATTTCTTCAAAAAAGTTGGGCCGGCTTCCCAGGGAAACACCCATAGAAAAAATCAATAATATGGTTGCCGCCAGCTGAATGTTAATGTTTACCTTGTTCCACTTTTCCGGGAACCACTTTAACCCAACAATTACGCCTACGGCAAGTATTGCTAAAATAAAAATGTCACTTCATCCTTTCTCTGCCCTTTAGGGGCCCCCCTGTTGTTTGTCCCCCGGCATATACTCTTGCCGGTTTTTATTTTAATAGCCGCCTACATAAATTACACTGCCGCTGTAAGCGTCTATATAAAATACCCTTTCCTTCCCTTCCCCGCTGGTCACTGTTATTTTCCACGCCAGGCAGGAGGTATAATCATAGCTGCTGTCCCCTTCATAAAAGCTTTCCGGCGCGGCCGCCGTCAAAACCGCCTGCACCCTTGGGCTGTTTTGAAAGGATTTTGGTTCTTCCTCTTTGGATGCGGCTATGGCAGCTTCTTGGGTAATTTTTACCCCCTCCTGCTCCTTTAAAGGCAGGTCGAATATTTTACAAAACATCAGTTCCCCGCTTTGGGTGGAAATTATCATTTTTACCGCCTCATAGTCGGAATAAATTTCCTCTCCAATTACCTTTTGGAAAACCACTGTTTCCTTGTGCCTTTCCTTATCAGGCTGGCGCGCAATATTCTTGTACTCCTGTTCTAGCTGCAAAGTGGCAAAGTATTCCTTGGCCTTTTTGGTAACCTCCTGGGAGGTGAGGCGGTTTTCCTCGGTTTTTACATCATATCGTTCCAGCCAAAACAAAGTGTTCTTCTCCGCATTGATTGCTACCTCCCCGTTGGGGTAAGTGACAACGTACACCGGCGCGGGGCAGTAGGGGTCTGTTGTAAATTCCCCTGTCCCCTGGCTGGTAATTATACCAAAATTTTCACCCATGGTATTGGCTGTACGCAGCAGTTCTTCCTCTGTGTATGGAATAGTATCCCTAATATCCACCGTTTTTTCAGGGGCTTCTTCCCCGCTTTCCTCCTGGAAAACCGCCGCCTGGGGTTGGCTTGGCTTATCCTTTCTGCGTTGCAGCTCCGGCAGCGCCCCATTCTGTATACCCCAAGTTAAAAAGGAGGCTGCCCCGGTTACCAGTACTATTAGGGCAACCGCCCATCCTATCAATTTGCCGTTGCCATTTTTCTTTTTCATCGCAAGCCGCCTCCTTTCCCTTGTTCCTTGCGGGGCCTGCACAGCCCGTTAGCACAGGCTTGGAGGTAACCAATAGCTTTAAAAGAAACACAAGTTAGGCGTAGCCCCCCTGCTAACCTACAGCGGAATACTGCTGTAAGTTTTGGCCCCCTCCTGTGAAGCTTTGCATAAGGCAGAACGGGGCGCAAAACACTTGTACAGAAGGAAAGCCTGCAAGCGCCCCTTGCAAGTTTTTCGGCTCCGCCTCAAAACTTGTAAAAATTGTTTCATTATAACCTGTATCTGCCTGCACATTAACTTTTTACTGTGGAGCAATAAAAAATAAAAAAGGCTGTTCATGGTATAATAACGGCTTTGTCGTTATTATACCATGAACAGCCTTTGTAAGTAAAGCCTGCCGAGGATACCCCCGGCA
>CAJTSZ010000035.1 GCA_910578755.1 uncultured Oscillospiraceae bacterium
GGCGACTTTCTTTCCCCCATTTCTTTCTTCGCCAGAAAGAAATGGGGCCTGGGGTCTTAGGGGCCGGAGGGCCCCTATAGGGGTTAGAGGTCTGGGCTGGACAGCCATACCCCTTTCAGAGCGCTCCAGCCCCTTCACCCAGGCCCAATGGTAAAGGCTTGGGAACAACGTTCCACAAATATAAAACCCAATACTCCCGGAGGAATTGATTGTGAAAGAACAAGAAAAAAACATTTCCAATAATATTATTGCGGGGCGTAACGCCGTTTTGGAGGCTTTAAAAAGCGGCCGCCCCATTGACAGTATTTACATACTGAAAGGCGCAGCCAAAGGCAGCCTGGGCAAAATTATTGCTTTGGCAAGGGAAAGCAATATTCCTGTTAAGGATGCTGCCCCCCAAAAGTTTGAAACTTTATGCGGCGGGTTGAACCACCAAGGTGTTGCCGCTGTAGGCGCCTGCCGGGATTTTTCTTCCATGGAGGATATTTTTGAAAAGGCCGGCGGGGAACCCCCCTTTATTGTTATTTGTGACAATATTGAGGATCCCCATAACCTGGGGGCTATTATACGCACTGCGGAGGCAGCAGGCGCCCATGGCGTTATTGTGCCCAAGCGCCGGGGCGTTGGCCTTACGGCAACGGTAGCAAAAACCTCCGCCGGGGCGGTGGAATACATGCCGGTGGTGCGGGTAGCAAACATTGTAAATACCATTGACGAGTTGAAAAAGAAAAACTTCTGGGTATTCTGCGCCGATATGGACGGGGAAACCTGGTGTAAAACAGATATGAAGGGCCCTATTGGGGTAGTGGTTGGTTCCGAGGGCTTTGGCGTAAGCCGCCTTACCAAGGAGCACTGCGACTTTGTAGTTTCCCTGCCAATGCTGGGGCAGGTCAATTCCTTAAATGCTTCTGTGGCGGCGGGAATTATTATTTACGAGGCCGTGCGCCAGCGCGAGGGCATTGCGGCAAAAAACCCGAAATAGGCCGCAGCCCGTTTTAAAATATATTGTTTTACTTACTGGCAAAGGGGGATTTTTTGATGAATAAGGACTATAATGTAGATGATATTTTACTGGAGATAAAGGCGAAAAAAAGCCAGCAGAGCCGCCAGGAACGGCCCAAACAGAACCCGTTTGCCCAGCCGCGGCCTGTGCAGCCAAAGGCGCCCCAGGATATTGACGCCCTGCTGCAGGGTAGGGCAGTTGCCCAACCACAGCAGGAAACACCAAAAGCCGCTGTACCACCTGTAGAAAAAACGCCTTTCCAACCGGATGATGAGGCATTGGGGCATTTAGAAGCCGCGCCAATGGAGCAAAAAACGGTGCAGGCCCCAAACCCCGTTGTTATGCAGGAGAAGGATGAAATACCACCCCAACAGGAGGAAGTTTTTCACTTTGACAGCGAAAAGGAAAATCCCCAAGGGTTTGCACCCCAGCCTACAGCGGTAAAGGCTTCGGAAGAACCAGCCCCCAAACCCAAGGAGGAGGGCTTCCACTTTACATTGAAGGACGATGAGGAGGAACCCCAAGGGATTGACCTTGGGGCGGAATACAGCAAATACTTTGCCAACATCCCAAAGGGGGAACCTTTTCAGGAAAAACCCTACTCCTTTGGTGAAAGCACCCTTGGGGAAACCCAGGAAGTCCCTATCAGCAGCCTAAAACCGGAGCAAAAGGAGCCCTTTAAGGTCAATTTTAATTTTGAGGATGACCCTGCTTCCCCGGAGCCTTCCTTTGAAACACAGGAAATCATCCAAACAGGTGAGCCTGCCGGAAACAAAACAAGCATTTTTCCCGATGAAATGATGGAGGAGCCCAAAGCCAAACGCCGCCTGTTTGGGCGCCGCAGGGACGGGGAGGAAGGGGAGGATAACCAGCCCCAGGGGGCCCCGTATGAGGAGCCGGAGGAAAATTCCGACTTGGACGACTATACCTCCTCCAAGGATAAAGAATCTGTAATACGGGACATGCGTATGATTAAAGCGGGGCTGCTGGTGCGCCTGGCCTTTATGCTCATTGTATTTATTGTTTCCCTGTACCTGACCCTTTCCGCAACAAACCCAACGCTGAACCTGCCAAAGCTCATTCAGCCGGAGTACCACCTGCGGGAATTTATGATAGCAAACACCGTGACAGCGGCCATTGGCGCTATTATTTGCAGCAATACTGTGGGCGGCGGCCTGCTTTCCCTGCTGCGGCTTAAGGCGGATACGGACGCCCTTCCCTCCATGGCAGTGATTGCTTCCCTAGTACAGGGCGTGTGCTTTATTGTAAAGCCCGATTTGCTGGAGATGGCCACCAACACCCTGGAAAACGGCACCTATGAAATTACCATGGCTGCTTCCCTGTTTTTCCCGGCAGCAATGCTGATATTGTTTTTTAACGTTATTGGCAAGCTGATGATTATTTTAAGAATACAAAATAACTTTAAGCTGGTGGCCAGCGACCGCAGCAAATACGCGGTGGAAACGCTGAAAAACAAATCCCTGCTGCACGAGCTGACCAAAAACCTTTCTATGGAAGAGGACTTGGTGGCTTATCCGGTAAAAACCAGGTTCCTTTCCAACTTTTTAGAAAATTCCTATTCGGAGGATAAGGCGGAAAGCTTGAGCCATGTGCTTTCCCCTGTGTGTATTTTGGCCGGGGTTGTAATCTCTGTGCTTTCCTACTTTTTTAACCAAAACGTGGCCGCGGCAGTTTCCACCTTTGCGGCAACTATGTGCATCTGCGCGCCCTTAAGCTCCACCATAGCGGCAAACTTCCCGCTGCTGCGCCTTTCCAATAAGATGATACCCATTGGCGCTATGGTGGCGGGCTACTCCTCGGTAGAAACCTTTGCAGATACCGCAGGCGTTGTTATGAAGGCCAGCGATATTTTCCCGCCGGAAAACGTGATCCTTCATGGAATAAAGGCCTTTGACCAGGGAAAAATTGACAGCGTTATTTTGGATGCTGCCAGCGTTGTGTGTACCATGAACGGGATGCTTACTGGGGTATTTAATAAAATTATCGGCGCCAACCAGGCCATTCTGCGGCCGGTGGAAAATGTAACTTATGAGGATTCCATGGGCCTTTCCGCCTGGGTGGATGGTAAACGGGTGCTTATAGGCAACCGAGATTTAATGCTGAACCATGGGGTGGAGGTGCCCAGTACCGATTATGAGCTGCGCTATGTGAAGGATTCTAAAAATATTATTTACCTTTCCAATTCCGGCCAGCTTTCCGCCATGTTTGTCATCAGCTACAACCCCAATAATGAGGTAATGTATGAGCTGGATAAACTGGTAGACAACGGTATGTCCCTAATTGTAGAAACCTCCGACCCCAATATTACGGCGGAAAAAATACGGGACGCTTACGATTTTCCCATAGAGCAAATACAAATTATGTCTGCCAAGGTGAACAGCACCTATCATGAGCTGACGGAGGAGAGGGAGAAGGCTTCTTCTCAAATTGGGTTTATGGGCAGCGCAAAAACCATGATACGGGCAATCTGCAACTGCATTACCATAAAATCCTCCATTGCAAAAAGCGTAATTATCCAAATGGCTTCCTTGATTATTGGCTATGGTATTATTGCCGTATTTGCCCTGGTAGGGGACCTGGAGATGATTACAGCAGTGCATATTATACTGTACCAGCTGCTGTGGACCTTCCTTGTGCTTTTGGTTCCCAATTTGAAAAAATTATAAAAAATAGTTGAGAGAAGCGAAACTATTTTTGTGTATAACGGGGTACAAAGCCCTTGTACAAAATAAAAGCTCTGTAAGCGCCCCTTACAAGTTTTTTGGCTTCGCCTGCAAAACTTGCGAAAATTGTTTCGCTTTCACATCAGGCTTTTTATTGTGGAACAATAAAAATACCCCGCCGGCACCTGCCGGCGGGGTATTTTTATGCTGGGGGCTTAGCCACCTTTTAATAATTCCTTTTTTCATCTTCGGCTTTTTGGGCGGAAATCATTTTCATTTCTATCCACCGTTCCTTGGTTATCAGCACCTGGCGAGGCTTGCTGCCCTCAAAGGGGCCAATAACCCCTTTTTCCTCCATCATATCCATAATGCGGGCCGCCCGGGCGTACCCCAACTTCAGCTTCCGCTGCAACAGGGAGGTAGAGGCCTGCCCTGTTTCTACCACGCATTCAATGGCGCTGGGGAGCATCTCATCCTCGTCGCTGAAGCCGCCGCCGTCATTGCTGTCACCGCCTTTTTTCTTTTTGTCGGTTACGGCCTGGCGTTCAATTTCTTCCATAATTTGCTCATTGTATGTAATTTTCCTTTGGCTCTGCTTAATAAATTCCACCGTGCGTTCCACTTCCCCGTCGGTTACAAAGCACCCCTGCACACGCAGCGGCTTTGCAGCCCCAACAGGGTAGAACAGCATATCGCCCCGGCCCAACAGCTTTTCTGCCCCGGAAGCGTCCAAAATAGTTCGGGAGTCGATTTGGGAGGAAACAGCAAAGGCAATTCGGGAAGGGATATTGGCCTTAATTACCCCGGTAATAACATCTACAGAAGGACGCTGGGTAGCAATAACCAAGTGCATCCCCGCCGCCCGGGCCATCTGTGCCAGGCGCCCAATGGAATCCTCTACCTCGCCGGGGGCAACCATCATTAAGTCGGCCAGCTCATCAATAATAATAACTATTTGGGGCATAGGCTTCAGGCCCTTTTCCTCGGCCATCCGGTTAAACCCGCCTAAATCCCGCACGTTGTTGTCCTTAAACATCTGGTACCGGTTCAGCATCTCGTTTACTGCCCAAGCCAAAGCGCCCGCCGCCTTTTTGGGGTCTGTAACTACAGGCACCAGCAGGTGGGGAACGCCGTTATATATACCCAGCTCTACCATTTTAGGGTCCACCATCAGCAGCTTTACCTCGTCGGGCTTAGCCTTGTACAGAATACTGATAATGAGGGAGTTGATACATACGGATTTACCGGAGCCTGTAGAGCCAGCTATGAGGGTATGGGGCATTTTTGCCAGGTCGGCAAGGGTGATTTGCCCTGCAATATCCCGGCCCAAGGCCACGGTAAGCCGGCTTTTTGCTGTGGTAAATTCCGAAGAATCCAGCACCTCCCGGATACTTACCGTATTTACCACCTTATTGGGCACCTCAATACCTACTGCCGGCTTGTTGGGGATAGGCGCCTCAATACGGACGCCGGAGGCTGCCAAGTTTAGAGCAATATCGTCGGCTAAATTGGTTATTTTACTTATTTTTACCCCGGCGGAGGGCTGCAGCTCGTAGCGGGTTACCGCCGGGCCCCGTGCAATATCTATAATCCTGGTTTGCACCCCAAAGCTTTTGAGGGTGTTCACCAGCTTGTCTGCGTTAACCCGCAGTTCCTCCTGCAAATTGGCGTTGTTTACGGGAGGCACCTCATTGAGCAGGTCAATGGGCGGCGGGGTATACTCCTCTTCATCTTCCTCTTCGCCAAAGTCCCCGGTTTCCTCCTGTTGGATTGGCTCCTCCACCAACAGGCCAGCAGCCCCCTCCAGGGAGGCGCCTTCCAAAGGAACCTCCTCCAAGGCCTGGGGTTGTTCAATTTCCTCCTGGTAGCGGTTCAGTGTTTCCTTGCCGTCAAATACATCGGTAACGGGGCAAACCAGGTCATCTGCCAAATTGGCGCTGGTTACATTCTCCATTGCCTGCTCCTGGCGCTTTAATGTTTCCAAAAACGCCTGCTCCGGGTTTAACTCCGGCGGTGGCTGTACCACCTTGCTGATTAAATCCTCAATAAAGGGGTCCGGCAAAGTTTCCTGGGCTGGGGTTTCCTCCTGGGCATTGTGGGAAACCTCGTCAGGCAGCAGTTCCTCCGCTGGCTGGTCCTCCTCCTGGCGGCGTTCCACAGCCTTGTGGAAATGGAAACCATCCTTTGGGGGAAAGGCTGCTGCCTGGCTTGGGGGCTGCGGAGCCTGCTTTTCCTCCAATAACCGGTCGGGAATTACGGTTTCATCCACAGGGATGTCAATGTTAAACCGTTTTTTCTCCGGCTGGGCGGCTTTGGCCTCCACGTGGGCCACATAAACCTCCTCTATCTTTTTCACCGGCTTTTGGGCCGAACGGTATAAATCCAGCAGTGTGGAACCGGTAAGCACCATAATAAAAACAAAGATTAGCAAAACAACAGTAACCTTGGCCCCCGTTGCCCCAAACCAGTGGAGCAGCGGCAGGCCAAACAGGGCGGAAACTGCCCCCCCTCCCGAAAGATGTGTTGCCTGGCTGAATAAGTACCCCACCTTGCGGAAAACCCCATCTACCGGGGGTATTCCTTCGCCAAAAATTTGGGTTGCGCTGGAAAGCAGGCAGATGAGCACCATACTTTGCCAAACCTTGTGGCCCACCAGGCCAATGGGTTTATCCAGCGCGGCCATAACGGCTATGTAAATAAAAAGCGGGGCTATCAGGTAGGCGCTCCAGCCAAACATGCCCAAAAACAGGTTGTGGAACCAGTGCCACACATTCTGCCCCTGAACCAGCGTGATAAAAAAAACTAAAATTCCCACAGCAAACACCACCAAAGCCCAAAGCTGCTGGCGGGCCTGCTGCTCCCTTTTTTTCTGTTCTGCGGCGGTAGCTGTTTTCCCCCCGCTTTTTTTCCCTTTTGTATTGGCTGCCATAGGCAGTTCCCCTCCTTTTTCTTTTACGTCCTGGCAGGCTCAGCTTAACCTGCTATCATCCGCTGTATTGCGTGGCCGGTGTTGTTTTCTATTATACCTAAAATAATGACAATGGCGCCCAGGGCCAGGGTGTAATAACCAAAATATTTAAACTTATTGGTATGTACCAGCCATTGCACCATTTTAATGGCAATTAGCCCAAACACAACGGCCGCAGAAACCCCTGCCAGCATCACTGGCACGCTAATAGGGAATGGTTCCCCCCAAATGTCTGCAAATTCCAGCAGATTAGCCCCCAGTACGGCGGGCATACCCATAATAAAGGAAAAGGTTACGGCATATTCCCGTTCCAGCCCCATCATCAGCCCTGCTGCCACAGTGGAACCGGATCTGGAAACCCCTGGCAGCGGCGCAATGCCCTGGGCAATGCCCATAACCAAGGCGTCCCTGGGGCGCATATTGGCCATGGTAATGTTCCCCCGCGCTATTTTGTCCGAAAACAGCAGCAATACGCCGGTGAATAAAAAGCACACACCCTCGGCAATAATATCATTGTCGCTGGAAATGGATTTATAAAAATCAGAAAGCAGCACAAAAAACAGCAGAGGGACTAAGGAGAGCATAAGCATTAAAATCATCCTGCGGTCCGGGTTCAGCTTTTTAAAGGAAAACCTCCCGCCAAAAATATCCCCTACCATGGCAAAAAACTCAAATATCAGCTGGAATATGGTTTTATAAAACGCCAAAAAAACAGCAATTAACGTGCCTAAGTGAAGCAAAATGGAAAACAGAATCCCCGTTTCCCCTGACTGCCCGGTAAAATATTGAAATAGGGAAAGATGCCCCGAACTGGAAACCGGCAAAAATTCTGTCAATCCCTGCAATATGCCCTGCAATAGGGCTTCAATCAAACTCATTATGTAAACCTCCTTATAAAATGCCTGGAGCTTTCCAGGGCGGCTCCTTTTATCATACCCCTTTGCTTGGGATGAAATTCCTCGAAACCAGGGAGTGGGGAAACCCCCACTCCCTGGTTTTTGCTTTTGCTTAACAAGGGGATTTATTCCTCGCAAACCCCCGAAAAAACCTTAAGGTGGCCGGGCACGGCTGCCCTTGCATAGCGTTTTGTTGTGTGAAAAACCCCAAAAACCTCGCAAAACCTCAAAAACATCGCAACCCCTAAAAAAGCCGTAAAGGGGGCTGGCCTGCCCAAAGGAGGCGGAGGGCTGCCCGCTTGACAGCCCCGTTTCCGTGGGATGTTACGGAACTTGCGGCGCTAACGGTTAGAGGCCGCTGTAAGGGGCGCGGCCCTTGGGCGTGGTTTGGCCAAAGGGTGCGCCGGGGGCTAAGGCCCCATCCAAATAGGCTGTAGGGTCAGTAGAAATGACCCGCTGTATGGTAAGATCGCCATTTTTGCAGCAAAGGCACTCCAAGTACCCCTTTGCAAAGGGGATGTAGCGGTGTTCCTGCTGTTCCGGCTGGGGCAGCAGGTTACTGATTGGGGCTACAGAGTGTATGATCATCGCCCTCTTCCCCCTTTCTCTGTTCCTCCTCTATAATAGAATACAGGCAGTCAATGGCTTCGTGGAGGCCGCCCAAATGGTCGATGAGGCCAATTTCTACAGCGTTTTCCCCGTCCAGCACAGTGCCCATATCCATTACAAGCTCCCCGGTGTTCATCATAAGCCGCCGGAAGTCCTCCGAGCTGATGCCCGAATTATCCACCACAAAGCGGACGATTCTTTCCTGCATTTTGTCAAAGTAGGAAAGGGTTTGGGGAACCCCCAGCACCAGGCCGTTCATCCGCACCGGGTGGATAGTCATGGTGGCGGAGGGCGCAATAAAGGACTGCCTTGCGCTGCACGCCAAGGGTACCCCTATGGAGTGGCCGCCCCCCAAAACAAGGGAAACTGCCGGCTTTTTCATACCAGAAATCAGCTCCGCTATGGCGAGACCAGCTTCTACGTCGCCTCCCACAGTGTTTAAAATAATCAGCAGCCCCTCTATTTGGGGGTCCTGCTCAATAGCCACCAGTTGGGGGATTACATGCTCGTACTTTGTGGTTTTATTTTGGGGCGGCAAAATATAATGCCCCTCTATTTGCCCTACAATAGTTAGGCAGTGGATGACATGTTTTGCTTTGCGCATGGTAACAGAACCGTTTTCTATAATCTGTTCCCGCTGCTCCTCTTCTTCCCCGGCTGGGTCGTTTTCATCCTGGCTTTCCTCCCCCTGGCGGGGCTGGTTTTTCCTTAGGTTCCATTTGCCTTCTTCCTTGTTCACAAGCATACCTCCGTTGTTTGTTTTCCTCCTTAGTATGCCCGTAAATGGCAGCGGATATGCCTTAACAAAGGGCAACACGCCTGCCAGCACGCCAGGGGGCAACCGTGTTACCCCTTTTAGCAGTGTTGTCTATTGGCGGTTAATAGCCCGCCTGTTCCATGGAAGCGTCGGCGTTTACCCAGCTTTCAAAAACGTCTGTTACCCGGTACTGGTCCTTTGTGTCCCGCACTACCACGGCAGCAATACCTGCGTTTATAATCAGCCGCTTACACATGGCGCAGGGGTTTGCGTTTTCCACATACTCCCCGGTTTCATACTCCTTGCCCACCAGGTACAGGGTGGCGCCCAGCATTTCGGACCGGGAAGCGGAAATAATAGCATTGGCCTCCGCATGGACAGAACGGCACATTTCATACCGTTCCCCCCGGGGGATTTGCAGCTGCGCCCTGGTGCAGTAGCCCAAATCGCAGCAGTTTTGGCGGCCCCTGGGGGCGCCCACATAGCCTGTGGAAATAATTTGGTCGTTTTTTACAATAATAGCGCCAAAGTTCCGGCGCAGGCAGGTTCCTCTGGCTGCAACGGTTTCGGCAATATCTAAATAATAATTTGTTTTATCTCGGCGTTCCATTTACAACATTCCTCCTTTGGGCAAAACCCTTTGGGGCATACAACCCCATTATTATTCAGTTTACCTTAAAAACCGCTGTTTTTCAACACAGAAATTTGCCTGGGAAGCGCCCAAACAAAAAGTGAAAGAAAGTTAGGGGCAATCCCCTATTTTTTAAGGGGGTATTACTGCCAAAAAAATAAAAGGGACCCTTTCGGGTCCCACAATGCGTTAGGCTCTACGGTCACGCACACTGTACAAAATAAGAATAGGCCCAACCAGGGGGATAATGGAAAGCAGGGTAAAGGGAAGGACCTGCCCTTCCTCGGCGTACTGGCTAAAAATGAAATAATAAACCATAACCTGGGCCGCCCATAAAAGCAAGCCAAGCACAAGGCTTACCATACCGCCAATTAAAGGGATAAACCCGGTAAAGTTGTTGATAACGGCGGCAAAGGGCAGGGCGTAGGCCAGGGGGATTTCGGAAAGGTAGGCGTTGAGGGCGGGATGGCGGTATTTTAAGCTGTCGGCAATAAGGCCCTGCATATACAGGCTGAGAAAGGGGATAAAGGTGAACCAGGGGTAGGGCAGAAACCGCAGCTTGGAAATTTTGTAGAAGGCATAGCCATTCAGCAAAAAAACCGCCAGGCTAATTAAGCTGGTAAAAAGGGCAAAGACGGAAAAAACGGTGAAAGAAATCATATCAAACATAAGGCATATTCCTCTTTTCTGTAAATTTAGCCTGCCCTGCCGGAACGGCAGCACGCGGGGCCTTTGTACCTATAATTATAGCATGGAATGGCGAAAAAGGAAGAGTTCCCAGGGAAAAACTAAAAAAAGAAAAGAGCGACTTATTGCAATAAATAACCCCCGCCATGCGGGGGTTATTTATTATTTGTAGGAAGCCATATTGCCATCCTTTAAAACAACGTCGTGGTAGCCGCCTTCCACAATAGAAGTGGAGGAAACCAGGGTCATTCTTGCTTTTTCCTGTAATTCCCCAATGGTTAAGGCGCCGCAGTTGCACATGGTGGAGCGCACCTTGCTTAAGGAGAGGCCCACATTATCCTTTAAGCTGCCGGCGTAAGGAACGTAGGAATCTACCCCTTCTTCAAAGGAGAGCTTCTGTGCGCCGCCCAGGTCATAACGCTGCCAGTTGCGGGCGCGGGCGGAACCTTCTCCCCAGTATTCCTTCATGTAGCTGCCGTTAATTTTTACCTTGCGTGTTGGGCTTTCGTCAAAGCGGGCAAAGTAGCGGCCCAGCATAATGAAATCTGCCCCCATGGCCAGGGCCAATGTCATGTGGTAATCCTGAACAATGCCTCCGTCGGAGCAAATTGGAACATAAATGCCGGTTTCTTTAAAATATTCATCGCGGGCTTTGGCAACCTCAATAACGGAGGTAGCTTGTCCGCGGCCAATGCCCTTTTGTTCACGGGTGATGCAGATGGAGCCGCCGCCAATCCCAATTTTTACAAAGTCCGCGCCGGCCTTTGCCAGGAACAAAAAGCCTTCTTTGTCTACCACGTTGCCTGCCCCTACTTTAACAGTATTGCCGTATTTTTCGCGGATAAAGGCAATGGTGCGGGCCTGCCATTCGGAAAAGCCTTCGGAGGAATCAATACACAAAACGTCCGCGCCGGCTTCTACCAGGGCAGGGACTCTTTTTTCGTAGTCGCGGGTGTTAATGCCGGCGCCTACAACGTAGCGTTTGGAGCTGTCCAGCAGTTCCAGTTCATTTTCTTTGTGAGAGGAGTAATCTTTACGGAACACCAAATACTTGAGGCGCTGGTCCTTATCAATTAAAGGCAGAGAGTTTAACTTGTGTTCCCAAATAATATCGTTGGCTTCTTTTAAACTGGTGGTGTCGGGGGCGTAAATCAGGTCTTCAAACTTGGTCATAAATTCCGATGCTTTTGTAGAAGGGTCCATACGGCTTACGCGGTAGTCGCGGCTGGTAACAATACCAAGGAGCTTGCCGTTTGCGGTGCCGTCTTCGGTAACTGCAACAGTGGAGTGGCCTGTTTTTTCTTTTAGGGCAAGGATTTCGGCCAAGGTGCAGTCTGGAGTGATGTTGGAGTCGCTGGTAACAAAGCCAGCCTTGTAGCTTTTTACCCGGGCAACCATAGCGGCTTCGTCCTCAACAGTTTGGGAACCGTAAATGAAGGAAATACCGCCTTCCTTTGCAAGGGCGATTGCCATTTTATCGTCAGAAACAGACTGCATGATTGCAGAAACCAGGGGAATGTTCATGGTAACAGGGCATTCTTCCTGCCCCTTTTTGTATTTTACAATAGGTGTTTTTAAGCTGACGTTGGCTGGAATACATTCAGAAGAAGAATAGCCTGGAACAAGCAGATATTCACCAAAGGTGTGGGACAGTTCTTCAAAATAAAAAGCCATTTTCATCTCTCCTCAACAAATATTTCCGACTATGATACCACAGGGCCGAAGTAAAGTCAACGCAAAAATATAGTTTTTGTAAAAATAAAGGACATAATGGCGAAAGCGCCGCTTTACCCGGTGCTTGTACTTTTATTGTACAGTAACCGGCTGGGAAATACAAGTGTTCTCCCAAATAAAAGGGGTGTGGGAGCTGTTTGCCGCCCCCCTTTTCTTTTGGGAGTGGTCAGTCACTTCCAAACCTGTGCTGGCGGTCTTACGCAACCACACTTCTTTAGGGGCCCCTTTCTTTTGGAGGCAACAGTTGCCTCCAAACTTCTGCCTGTGGGCCTTCCCGGCCCACACCCGGCCCTTCTCTTTCGGAGGCATCAGCTGCCTCCAGCCTTTTACCAGCGGGCTTACGCAGCCCGCACCTGCGCCCTATTTCTTTCTGTGAGGAGAGCATTTGTCAAGGGGGAATTTCACCAAAAGCGAAATCCCCCCCCGATAAACAGGAAGTTGTCAGTCTGTCCGCAACCAAAATGCCGGACGGATACAGCAATCCGTTTCTTCTACGCCCTGTGCCGCACGTTCAATATATCCGTCAAAATTGACACAGCTTATAAAATCATATTTTCCTTCCTCTTTATCCAGAAAGTCTCCATAGTATCGTAGCCACCAAGTGCCTTTATTCCCATCTTCGCTGCCTTCGTCAAGAAACCATGCCCCCTGCGATCGTGCATAGTCAGTTGTCACTGCCCCGCGCTCTTCATAATCAACGTAATCTTCCGCTTCGTCATCAAATAATTCTTCTACTTCGTCAGTACTTAACAGAAAAATATAATCCTGCGTATTTCCTACAGGATTTTTCACAATGGAAAGAAGAATTTTTTCTCGTTCCTCTGCTGAAAAAGCTGACATAAAAAATTCGTGATTTAGCCAATTTCTGAGAGTGCAGTCTTGCCATGTTACATTTTTAGAAAAATCGTGATAAGGTTTGCAATCCAACAAATACTTGCTGATACAGAGACAACAGTGTTCTTCTTCTTTCAGGACAATCCATTCGATCGGCTCTTTTTTTGCCTGACAATTTTGCAAATAACTACCCATGACAACTGTAATTTTATTCATGGCTATCCCTCACAATAGTTTTCGATTTGTCAGCTTATTACGCGCAAAGTATAACACCAATGAGGGCAACATTCAACCCTTGTTTTTGGGTGCTGATAGTAATAGCAAGCAATGTCTGGGTATATACCAGACGCTTGTTGCGGGCTAACCGCCCCAAACCCCTTTGAAATCAGAAGCAGCTGCTTCCGATTTTTAAGCCGCCTCCGGCGTCTGCTGTACTGCTTTTGCCGGCAGGGACAGAAGCTGCTCCGCATAGTTGATCGGCATATGACCTTGTATAGTCACCCCCTGCCGATGGATGCTCAGAAGCCTGCATTTTGCAAGGGATATGAGCGCCTAATTGTCCACACAGCGGCAACGGCCTCAAAAGGAAAAGCGAGCGCCCCAGGTATCTGGAACGCTCCGGCCTGCCCGTCAGATTTTGTCCTTATCAGGCTCATAGACAGGACAGGTATATACCCTCGACAATTTCACCGCCTTCTTGCAACCGCCATTCTGCCACAAACGAGCCGCTGCCTCTTGTATTTGGGTGGTGGTTAAACTCACCCTTTACAACATACATCTGAAGAAAGAAATAGGGGAAAGAAAGTCGCCAAGGGCCAGCCCTTGGAACCCGAAGGGTTTGTGCCACTAACAAAACGGCGGCTGGTGGTGCTTGGGGAGCGTTTTATTTTAAAAAGGTTGTAGACAAGCTACATAACCATGTTACAAGGAACGCTCCCCTGCGCAACACCAGTTTTGCCCAAAGGAGAGGGCAAAATACCCGCTTAGTAGCCTCGCCTGCGCTCGGCATTACTGAATTTCCGGGCTCTAACGGTTAGAGGCCACAGTCCCAAAGTCAGCACAGCGGGAATGCCGCCAGCCCCACAGCGTGGGGCCACAAGTTCTGCTGGTGCTGTAGTTTTCACAAGTTTGCCTTTGGCAAACTTGCAGCCGTTCAGCGAACAGCGGGAGCCTTTCCCACCGGCTCTGCGGAAGGAGTCCTGGGGTTTTGGGCTGAAAGCCCCACAAAGAAAAGAGGCAAACCTTACAGCGGTATTCCGCTGTAAGGTTTGCCTCCAAAATAAAAGACCAGGGGCCGTTGGGCCCCCGGTAAACAAACTTATCTTGTTACAACAGCGTCAAGGGTGCCGCAGCAGCGGTACTGGCTGTCAATAGCATGGGCAATGGTGCGCACATTTAAGTTGCGCTGGCTGCACATCCGCGGCTCGCCGTCTGGGTACAGGTCCTCAGGCAGGACAAAGCGGATGCAGCGTACAAGAACATCCTGGCAGCCTGTGCCACTGTGGGCAGGCAGGGTGTAGGTTTTTGTACCGCGGTGGTATTCTGTGCCGCTTTCGTCAACCTCTGTTAAAACAACGCCCAGGGCAACCCGGGTATTGGGGCAAACATTGCGGACAGTTACATCCATTTCCACAATGCGGCCTTGCCCTGCAAGGGGGAGGTCATCGGCGGAAAATTCTATATAATCGCTGCAATTTGGAACAATAAAGCTTTGGGGCTCCGGGCAGGGCTCAGGGTAAACAGGGCCGCCGCCACAGTCCACCATAATGGTTGGTTCTGGGAAGGAAACAACATTGCCCTCCCTGTCATGGTAAAGAATTTCCTGGTTTACTTCCTTCAGCCCGGAGCTGCTGCCAATGTGCTGCACCGTAATTTCCAGCAGGGCGCTTTCTGCCTGTGTGGTGCCCAGGGATGGAATAGTCCAAAGCAGGCGTTGGTTGCTCAGCATTTGGACGCTGCCTTTGGCAGGGGCGGCAAAGCTGAGGATACGGAAGTCCGGGTTTAAAATTTCGTCAATGGAAATGTTGGTAGGCCCAGGCTTTGTAATATTTGCGGCCATCAGCTGGAACAGGCGCTCCAGTTCGGCTGCGTCCGGCGTAATGGCAACGTGGGTGGCGCTTGGCAGGGAAGCCCAGCTTTCCAAAGCGGGGACGTCAATGCCATCGCTGCCAATAAGGCCGATAATATAAATTGTAATGCCAGCCGCCTTAGCGGCCTGGGCCACAGGCAGGGGCGGCGCGCCAGCGGTGGTTTTACCGTCGGTAAACATTAAAATAACCTTTGCATTGGTGGAGGAAAGGTCAAATTCCTCCATAGCTTTGGTAAATGCGTCAGCATGGTTGGTGGAGCCGTCGGCAGTAAGGCCGTTTACAGCAGCTTTTAATGCAGTGGTAGAGGTAGAGAGGGGAACATCCTTGGTGGCAGTATCAGCAAAGCTGACGATACCAATACGGCTGCCGCCGCCAATCTCATCGCTGCTGTTGGGGTTGGTTGCCTGCTGGATAATACCAATAAAGGCGTCGGCCCCCAGTTTCAGGTTGGCCATTGGCGTGCCGGACATACTGCCGGAACGGTCCAAAACCAAGACAATATCTGTAGGGTTGCTGTTAATATCTGGGGCGCCGGTTATGGCGATGGAGAGCAGGAAGCTGCCGTCACAGTCAATTTGCCGGGCGTTTACAAATTTGTTAGCACTGGTAATACCCAAAATCATAACCTCCATAATGAAAAAATGTAGAACGGTGGGATTTTTTGTCGAGCTCTTTCTATCTTATGCTAACCTGTAAAAAGTGTGACTGATTGAAAAAGCCCAGGCTGCTTTTAGCAGCCTGGGCGGGGAAGTTATTCTTTTGTATCATAAAGGGCGGTGTAGGCATTGGCAATTTGAGCAAACTGCTCCATGGAAAGCTGCTCTGCCCGCAGGGAGGCGCTGACGCCGGCCTCTTCCAGCCAGCGGGCTGTTTGGGCCTTGGACAGCCCAAAGGAGGAGGAAAGGGTATTGGAAAGGGTTTTGCGCCGTTGGGAAAAGGCCCCTTTTACCACCCGGAAAAAATCTTCCTCTTTGGCAACCTGAACCAAAGGCTGGGGGCGGATATCCAGGCGGATAACAGCAGAATCCACATCGGGGCTGGGCATAAAGGAGCCGCGGGAAACGGGGAACAAAATTTGGGGCTGGGCGTAATACTGGACGGCAATGGAAACAGCCCCCACCTCCCGGGTTCCTGGCTGGGCACAAATGCGTTGGGCAGCCTCCTTTTGTACCATGACCGTGAGGGAAGTAATGGGCAGCCTATCCTCCAATATTTTCATAATAATGGGGGAAGTGATGTAGTAGGGTAAATTGGCGCAGATTGCCACCGGCATATGGGGGAATTCCTGGGCGATGAGGCTGTTTAAATCCACCTTCAGTACATCCTGGTTTATTATTTTTATATTGTTAAATTCCTCAAGGGTTTCGGCCAAAATGGGCAGCAGCCGCTGGTCGATTTCAATACAGACCACCTTGTCTGCCCGCTGGGCCAGTTGGGCAGTAAGGACGCCAAACCCGGCGCCAATTTCAATTATCCCCCAGCCGGGCTGGGCATTGCCCTGCTCCGCCATTTTGGGGCAGACAGTGGGGTTTATTAAAAAGTTTTGCCCCAGCCCTTTGGAGAAAGAAAAGCCATGCCGGGCCAAAATATCCTTAACTACGCCAATGTTAGAAAGGTTTTCCATAAAAGCCTCCGTGTGAAATAAATGGTTGGAATACGCAAAGGTTATTCCTTGCTGCTGTGGTACAAAGCAGCCTGCTGCTGCCAGTAGAGGGCGTCCTCCTGGGTGAGGGGGCGCAGCACCCGGCAGGGGCAGCCGGCGGCAATGACGTTGTCGGGAATATCCCTTGTAACAACAGAGCCGGAGCCAATGACCACATTATTGCCAATATGCACGCCAGGGTTAATAACAACACTGCCGCCAACCCATACGTTGTTCCCTATGGAAATTGGCGCGCCGTATTCCAGCTGGGAGGCCCGCACCTCAGCGTCCAAAGGGTGGCTGGCAGTGTAGAGGCCTACCCTGGGGCCAAACATAACATTATCCCCAATGGTTACAGGGCATACATCTAAAATAGTACAGTCAAAATTGGCAAAAAAGTGGCTTCCAATGGAAATATTACATCCATAGTCACAGCGGAAGGTGGGTTCAATAAAGGAATTTGGGCCCAAGGCAGCAAACAGGCCCTTTAACAAGGCCATGCCCTGCGCGGATTCCCCTGGAGGGAGGGTATTAAACTGGTAGGTTACCTGGCGGGCATGCCGGCGCAGGGAGAGAAGTTCCGGGTCGCTGGATATGTAGAGCTGGCCGGAAAGCATACGCTGTTGTTCTGTCATAATTACCATCCTTAATCAAACCATCGCTTAACAAGGGTAAACCCGCATGCGGCATCCCAGGCCTGCGGCGCTGGGATGTGCCCCTAAATGGGTGCTGGACTGCGTTCTCGGCTTTGGCGGGCGTCAGCCCGCCTGCACCCTGCGGCCTTGCCAGCCCCCATTTATGAACACCGGCAGGTCCTTTGGAGTTTTTTGTGGAACTGGCAGTTGGTCTTTTGCACCACTTATAGGTTTAGTATGTTGCAAAACTCCCAAAAACAGTCCAAAAATGTCATCCCTGGGTGTTTTAACCTTGAAAAACCGTGTTAACCCTTGTCAAACGATGGAATATTTGCAAAAGAAATATCCTAAAACCGATATTTCTTAACTAAGAGTGTTTTAACTTTTGATAAAATTCCGCAAAGGAACGAGGTATTGTACCCATTATACCCAATTTCCAAAAGGTTTTCAACAGAAACAAATGTTACAGCAAAGGATTTCCTTTGCTGTAACATTTGGGTTATGGGGCTGCGTAAGGCCGCTGGCAGAGGCTTGGAAGCGGCCCCGCGCTTTCAAAATTAAAAAAGTCCGGGGTAAAGTTGCCGCAGCTTTGCCTCTTGCAGTTGGACGCTCCCCCTGCGGCTTTTATGTTGCAAGAACCCCGCTTTTGAAGTATAATAAATCTGCACACTGCCGGCACGGCTGTAAAAGGAACGCCGGCAGGATAAAACAGACAGAAATACCGCGCTGTATTTTTTAAGGCCGGCCCAACGGGCCGGTGGCAATCAATACGCCATAGAAAAAGGAGCAAAGCAATGGCAAAAGTAAACTGGAAGGCTTCCACCCTGCTGGGGCCGGTTCCGCCAACAATGGTTTCCTGCGGAACAGTAGAAAACCCCAACGTACTTACAGTGGCCTGGACGGGGATTGTGAATTCTAACCCGCCCATGACCTATGTTTCCATACGGCCAACCCGCCATTCCCACAAAATGATACAGGAAAGCGGGGAGTTTGTAATTAACCTGACCCCTGGCAAACTGTGCAGGGCCGTCGACTATGTGGGGGTGAAATCCGGAAAAGACATCAATAAGTTTGAGGCCATGAAGCTGACGGCCGCCCCCTGCAAACACGTAAAAGCCCCGCATATTGCAGAATGTCCCGTAAGCTTGGAATGTAAAGTGAAAAGTGTGACTTCCTTAGGCAGCCACGATATGTTTTTAGCGGAAATTGTAAGTGTGGATGTGGATGACGAATACATTGACGAGGACGGTAAATTCCACATGGAAAAATGCGGCCTTATTTCCTATGCCCATGGGGAATATTTTGCCCAGGGCAAAAAGGTGGGCAGCTTTGGCTATTCAGTAAGAAAGCGGGCCAAGGCCAAAAAAACGGGGA
>CAJTSZ010000036.1 GCA_910578755.1 uncultured Oscillospiraceae bacterium
TCGCCCTCCCTGCCTCGTGCACAAAAAAATAGTTTCGCTTCACTCAACTATTTTTATTGTTTCACAATAAAAATTTGGTGTGCAGGCAGATTCGGGCTGTTCGCCCTCCCTGCCTCGTGCACAAAAAAATAGTTTCGCTTCACTCAACTATTTTTATTGTTTCACAATAAAAATTTGGTGTGCAGGCAGATTCGGGCTGTTCGCCCTCCCTGCCTCGTGCACAAAAAAATAGTTTCGCTTCACTCAACTATTTTTATTGTTTCACAATAAAAAGTTAATGTGCAAGCAGATGCGGGCAGTTATCTATCATAAGTAACTGCCCGACAAATGCTAATTTCGGATTTGGATGTTTATGCTAACGTACTTACAACAATAGCAAGCGTACAAACGAATAATACTCCTACACCAAATACGACTATCACTTTTTTTACCTTTTTATCTCCTTTAACAATCGTATCTATTCGATTAGAAAATAACAAACACACAATAGCTGCTATCATTAGCGGCACAGAAATTAACAACACAGAAATTTTTCCCATACTTCCCCCCTAATAACTTCCGATTTATTTAGTCAATTTTTAGTTTTAACCAGTAATTTGTCAAATTACCAGAGTTTATGGCAATAACCCGAAAGGTAAAAGGGACTTTTCTATTAGAGGATTTACCTAAAAGGAGGAGACAGTTTTATTCTTTTGAAGGAAAATTTCATAACAGTTTTGTGCGGTTACCACCTGAATTTCCTTTACCTGTACAGTTAAATCATCCACTTTTTTGCCAATAACATCCACAGCCTCGGAAACGACACCAACCGTTTCCCGAATGGTGCGGTCCAGGTTTTCCTCCAGCCTTTTTTGGCCTTCTTTCAGTTCTGCTACGTCGGTTTTTAAATTTGCTACATCGGTTTTCAGTTCTGCTACATCGGTTTTCAGTTCTGCTACATCGGTTTTCAGTTCTGCTACGTCGGTTTTTAAGCCGGAAACATCTTCTTTTAACCCCGCAATATCACCCTCCATACGGGACTGGCTTTCCATAACTTGCCCTAACATTTGCAGAATTTTTTCTTCGTTGCTCATAAAATAGCCTCCCTTCTTATAATTTGCACGCCTGTTTAAACTATATAAAAACATTTGCCCTGCATTCGCTAATATATTAGTTTTATTGTAACATAAACCCTTTGGCATTGCAATTACCAGTTAGCGCTCCCTTGCTTGGCGAAGGGTAGTTTTACAGGATAGAAATAAAGTCCAGCGCCTATGGGTACTGCTGGCAGGCGTGTTCCTTTTTATTGAAGGAGAGACTATTTTATGTTAAGAAAAACATGGAAAGTGGCTCCTCCCCCTGGGGTATCGGTAACGGTTAGGCTTCCTTTATGCAAAGCCATAATTTCCTTTGCTACAGATAACCCCAAACCATAGTGGTTTTTTTCTGTTCGGGAGGAGTCTCGCCGATAAAAACGGTCAAATATTCTTTTTTGTTCTTCACAGGGTATGCCAGGGCCATTATCTGCCACTATAAGTTCCACGCTGTTCCTATTTTCCCGTGCCCCAAGTTCCACCTTGCCGCCCTTTGGGGTATAGCAGATGGCATTATCCACCAAAATGGAAAGTACCTGCACAATGCGCTGCTTATCGCACAAGCATTTCGCAAGTACCTGCTCCGGCAGCGAAACCGTTAGGGAGATTCCTTTGCTGCGGGCCATAGGTTCAAAATTATCGCTGACAGTGAGCAGCAGTGTTTCCAGGTCTGTTTCTTCTTTTTGTATGCTCCAGGTGCGGCTGTCGGCGCTGGCCAGGGTGAGCATATCCTCTATTAAGCGGGACATTCGGCAGCATTCTTCTGTAATATTATTGGCAAAATGGGCGGCAACCTCCTTATCGGCAGTAAGCACAGCCGAAATGCTGGACTGTATTACTGCTAAAGGGGAGCGCAGTTCATGGGACACTGCGGAAATAAACTGTATTTGCCTGCGCTGGTTTTCCACAATAGGGCGGATAGACCAGCCGGTAAAAAACCAGGCAAATACAACCAAGCCCACAACTGCTGCCATGCCAAAGAAGAAAAAGGCTGCCATTAAATTTTCAATTTCCCTTTGGCTTTCCTCCATAGATTTCACAACTGAAATACCAAGCCACCGGTTTTCCTCCACTGGGACAGTGGAAAGGTTTGCCCAATACTCCCGTTCTTCCCCAAAGGAGCTGGATTTCAAAGTAAAGTAAACAGAATCCACCTCAACTGTGGAGGAAGGCATTTTCTCAAAGGTAAACTGGTATTCTTCCTTGCCTTTTTGTTTTACTTGAGCCACCAGTTCCTGGCGGGTTTCGTGTTCCTCCGCCCCCTGGAACAGCAGGCTTTTCCCATTTTCCTCTATGGAAATAATTAGGCCATTATTTTTTTCTGTTTTGGAAAACCATTGATGGTCTATTAAAACCAACCCACTGGAAGATTGGCTTTGTATATAATAGGTTACTGTGTTCACATCGCTGCAAAAGGTGGTTTCTTCCCTGCGGGCAATATGTTTTCGCACAATAATAACAGAACAAACTGCCATAATAACAAGAATAATTGCCGTAACCGCCGCGCAGACAAAAGTGAGGCGCAGCCGCAAACGCTGTATCATACGGATCCCTCCAGCCGGTAACCTACCCCGCGCACTGTTGTTAGCGAAAGGGAGCTGCCCACTTCCTTTAAACGGCGGCGCAGAAAATGGATATAATTATCCAAATTGCCCTCTTCCACCTCTGCATCCGGCCCCCACACATAGGAAAGCAGGGTTGCCCGGGGCAATGTTTGTTCCGGGTTTTTTAAAAAAGCCTCCAGCAGGCGTGTTTCCCGCTTGGAAAGACTGCATACCTTTTCCCCTTTTTTCAGTATGCTTTCATCGCTGTTTAGGGTAATGTCCCCCCAGGTAAAGCTTTGGGTGCTTCCCCATTGGTGAGGCCGCCGGCCCATGGCCCGCACCCGTGCCAGAAGCTCTTCAATGGCAAAGGGTTTGGGAAGATAATCGTCAGCGCCGGCGTCCAGCCCCTCTACCTTTTGTTCAATGGTCCCCAGGGCAGTAAGCATAAGCACCGGCGTGGTTACCCCCATAGCCCGAGCCTTACGGATGACAGCGACGCCGTCCATAACTGGGAGCATACGGTCCAGCAAAACTAAGTCGTGGGCCTGCTGGCAAAGCCAGCGGAGGCCGTCGTCCCCTTCGTAGCAAATATCCACTGTAAAACCCTGCTGCCGCAGTTGGTATTCCACCGCCTCGCACAGCTTTTTATCATCCTCTATTAGCAAAATGCGCATATATTTGCCCCCATTTTATTACTGTAAATTATAAAAAGTATAGCACGTTTTTCTTTAAAAAACCTCTAAAAACCTTTAAAAACTTGTGAGGATTTTGTTGGGACGGCTGCGGCGAGGGTATTTTCTTTTGGAAACGGGAACTGCTTTTGAAAGGCAACCATCGCTTAACAAGGGTAAACCCGCCTGCCGGCATCCCAGGCCTGCGGCGTTGGGATCTGCCCCTAAATAGGCGCTGGACTGCGTTCTCGGCTTTGGCGGGCGTCAGCCCGCCTGCACCCTGCGGCCTTGCCAGCCCCCATTTATGAACACTGGCAGGTCCTTTGGAGTTTTTTGTGGAGCTGGCAGTTGGCCTTTTGCACCGCTATAGGTTTAGTATGTTGCAAAACTCCAAAAAAGCCATTACCGGGTGCTTTAACCTTGAAAAACCGTGTTAACCCTTGCCAAATGATGGAAGGGGTTTAGCTTACAAACCGGAAATTTTTTGATAAAAAAGGGAGGCAGATGCCTCCCTTTTTTATTCCACTTCGCCCTTCCAGCTGGGGAAGCCGCCAATATTGCTGGCGTTGGGGTAGCCCAGTTTTTCTAAAAAGGCGCAGGCCTTTGCGCTGCGGCCGCCGCTTTGGCAGTACACCAAAAACCGGGTGTTCTTATCCGGGTATTTTGCACCAATGGCAGGCACTTGGTTCAGTGGGATGTTAATACTGCCCTTAATGTGGCCCTGGGCGTACTCGTCAGGCATTCTGACATCCAGCAGAACAAGGTCCTGTTCTTTGCTTAATAGTTCCTGCGCCTGGTCCATAGTCATTGTTTTGTTCATAAATAGTTCCTCCTTATGGTATTGGTTATTATATTTCCAATGGCTCAACAATTTGCCCTGGCTGGGCCCCTTCCTTTGCGGGGCGCTTCAGCCCCAAACCCAGCCATTCCGCCTATGCTTCACAGTATAATATTTCCTACATTTCCCTTGCCTTTTTTGCGCAAACGGCCATGGCCTCCATTACAGCGCTGCGGAAGCCGTGGGCCTCCAAGGCAGCCACAGCTTCTATGGTGGTTCCTGCCGGAGAACACACCGCATCCTTTAAAGCGCCTGGGTGCAGGCCGGTTTCCAGCACCATTTTTGCGCTGCCGTAAACAGCCTGGGCCGCAAACTGGTAGGCCTTTGCCCTTGGCATCCCTTCCTTTACAGCGCCGTCGGCCATGGCCTCTATCATCATATAAACATAGGCCGGTGAACTGCCGCTTACAGGGATAACTGCATTCATCATATATTCTTCAATTACTTCCGCTTTGCCAAAGCTGCTCATTAAGGCGCACACCCAGTCCAATTCTTCCTTAGTGACATTGCTGCTGCAGCAGACGGCTGTCATACCCTCTCCCACGGCGGACGGGGTATTGGGCATAGTGCGCGCCACCTTTACCTGTTTGCCAAAGGCCTCCTGCAGGCGGGCTAAGCTCCACCCTGGCGCAATGGTGATAATAATGGTGTGTTCTGTTACCTGGTCCTTAATTTCATCAATAACCTGGCTGTAAAATTGGGGCTTTACTGCCAAAACAACGCCATTGCACTGGGCTGTATCCCTGTTGTTTGCCGCGGTGCAAAAGCCATACTCCCTTGCTGCTTTCTGCAAAGCTTCCTGCCCCCGGCTGGAAACTAAAATTTCTTCCCCTTTTAGTATGCCCGAGGAAAGCATGCCGCCAATCATGGCCTTTGCCATATTTCCGCAGCCGATAAAACCTAATTTTTTCATGTGTTACTTCCCTTTCCATTATATTTTTACCTATGGCAAGTTTAGGAATAGTATACCACAAAATGAAAAAAAGCAAAAGAAGCGCCCAAAGAGAGGGGAAGAAACCTCTATTTAGTGAGGATACCCACTGAATAGGGGTTGGGCTGCGCAAAGGCGGAGGAACCTACTCCCCTTTTGGGGTTACCGCGCGTTTTACTTGCAGCAGCAAAAGAACTAAGCTGGTACCAAGCAGAATATGCCCGATGCCGGCCATGCCGGAAACAGCCGCATCCATGGCGGTGGACAATGGGGCGGCACTTACCTGAAGGATACCCCGGATAACCAACATGGCGGCAGTGAGGTTTAGGCCTGTATGGTATACTGCCAGCACCCGCCCCGTTTTAGCATTGGTGAAAGAAAAGGCTTTTTCCAGCAGCAAAAGCAGCAGGAAAAACACCATACCCAACAAAAAATAGTGGGTATGTACAACGGAAAGGATGGTTTTTGCGGCAAAACCGCTGAATCTGGTAAACTCCCGGTAAAACACACCCCCTGCCATGGCAAAAACGGCATACAGCAGCGCCGTGTTTATATAACGCTTCATCATTTTGGTTCCTCCTATATTGAATGTTATGGCGGCAATGAAAAACAGAAATTGAAACAGGAGCACCTGCTTGAATTTCTGTTTTTTTACTTTTTATCTGTTTGTAACAAAGGGCTTTCCTTGTTATTAGGCCCCGCAGTGCCGGCCCTACTCCGGCAAGGGGTGGATGGTATATTTTTACTGTTATAATATGACTTTGTGGAAGCTCTTTTTCCCTTTTTTCAGAATAATGTGGCCTTTTTCAAAGCTGGATTTTTCCACGGCGGCGTCGAACTGTGTAATTTTTACATCGTCCACCAAAATACCGCCCTGTTTAATTAACCGTTTTGCTTCCGCCTTAGAGGGGGCCAGGCCTGTTTTTACCAGCAAATCCACAACGGGGACTTTATCCTCGTTAAAATCCTCCGGGGCAAGCTGGGTGGTTGGCATATGGCTTAAGTCGCTGCCGCCGCCAAAGAGGGCCTGTGTGGCGGAAAGGGCTTTGTTTGCTTCTTCCTCGCTGTGGACCAGCTTGGTGAGCTCGAAGGCCAAAATTTCCTTAGCCTTGTTTAACTGGCTGCCCTCCCAGGCCTCCATGGCTTCAATTTCTTCCAGCGGCAGGAAGGTGAGCATTTTCAGGCACTTAATAACGTCGGCATCGTCCACGTTGCGCCAGTACTGGAAAAACTCGAAGGGGCTTGTTTTTTCCGGGTCCAGCCAAACGGCGCCCTTTTGGGTTTTGCCCATTTTTTTGCCCTCGGAGTTAAGGAGCAGGGTAATGGTCATGGCGTAGGCGTCCTTGCCCAGCTTACGGCGGATGAGCTCGGTGCCGCCCAGCATATTGCTCCACTGGTCGTCGCCGCCGAACTGCATATTACAGCCGTATTTTTGGAAGAGGGCCAAAAAGTCGTAGCTTTGCATAATCATGTAGTTAAATTCCAAAAAGCTCAGGCCCTTTTCCATACGCTGTTTGTAACATTCGGCGGTGAGCATACGGTTTACGCTGAAGTGGGCGCCAACGTCCCGCAGCAGCTGGACATAATTAAGGCCCATAAGCCAATCGGCGTTATTGACCATAAGGGCTTTGCCGTCAGAAAAATCGATAAACTTGCTCATTTGCTTTTGAAAGCACTGGCAGTTGTGCTGGATGGTTTCCACTGTCATCATAGAGCGCATATCTGTCCTGCCGGAAGGGTCGCCAACCATTGCGGTGCCGCCGCCCAGCAGGGCAATGGGCCGGTTGCCCGCCATTTGCAGCCGCTTCATAAGGCAAAGGGCCATAAAGTGGCCTACGTGGAGGCTATCCGCCGTTGGGTCAAAGCCGATGTAAAAGGTTGCCTTGCCGTTATTGATAAGCTCCTTAATTTCCTCTTCGTCGGTGAGCTGGGCCAGCAGGCCGCGGGCTTTTAATTCTTCAAAAATTGTCATGGTACGTTCTCCTTTTCTTCACTTGGGAAAAAAATAAGCCCTCTGCTTATTTTTCCCGAAAATAAGCAGAGGACGAAAAATTTTCGTGTTACCACCTCTATTTACCCTGCCCTCACAGGCAAGGCCTCAGTAGGTACACTCCCGCATAAACAGGCCTAATACCTTAGCGCGGTAACGGGCGCACCCGGCACGCTTCTACTTTGCTTCCTCATCAAAAAAGGAGGCGGTTCAAAGGGCGGCTCCAAGAGGTATTCACGCCAGGCTTTTCCGCTTTCTTACACCAACCGAAAGCTCTCTGCAGGAATTTCCCCTGGGCTACTTGGTCTTATCATTGCCGTTTGGCACACATTATAATACAATTATTTGCCATTGTCAACCCCGGAGGCCAGCAAAATCATTTCCTCCGCGTTTTTGCGGGCAGTATCGGTAATATTATCCCCGGAAACAATGCGGGCAATTTCCTCGGCCCGCTGGGCAGGTTCCAACAAATCTACCCTGGTAAAGGTGCGGCCCTCCTCCACTTCCTTGTGGATGTACAGATGGGTATTGGCAAAGGCGGCCACAGGGGCCAAATGGGTAACGCAGATTACCTGCCTGTTTTTGGAAACCTCCCGCAGCTTTTGCCCAATTTTTTGGGCGGCCTTGCCGCTGACGCCGGTATCCACCTCGTCAAAGATGGCGGTGCCCACCTGGTCCTTTTCCGCCAGCACATTTTTTATGGCCAGCATGACCCGGGAAAGTTCGCCCCCGGAGGCCGTTTTGGCCAAGGGCTTGGGAGGCTCCCCAGCGTTGGTGCTGAGCAAAAATTCCAGTTCATCCTGGCCATTGCTGCGGCACTCCCCCCGGCCGGCGCTTACCGTAAGCTTTACCGAGGGCATATTTAAAAATTCCAGCTCCCGTTTTACCTGGGATAAAAATTCCCGGGCGGCCTTGTGGCGCTGGGCTGTAAGCTGGTCCGCCAGCTGCTGAAGCTTTGGTATTTCCAGGCTGAGCTGTTCCTGGAGGGCCTGGATTTTTTCCTGGGAAAAGCTTAAATCCTCCAGCTGGCTGCGGCACTGTTCCAAATGGGCCAGCACCTCCTCCACCGTGGCGCCGTACTTGCGCTTGAGGGTACGGATGGTATCCAGGCGGTCCTCTGCGGCTTCCAGGGCGCCGGGGTCAAAATCCATATCCTCCAGGTAACGGCTTACCTGGGAACCAATATCGCCAATGAGGTAGGAAAATTCCGTCACCTGTTCCGCGGCCTCCTTCAGTTCCGGCAAAAAGGCTGCCAGGGCGTTTAAATTGTCCCCCAAGGAGGCCGCCATGGCGGAAATGCCGTCGAGGTCCTCCCCGCCGTCAACAAGCTGTTTGCTGGCTGCCGCCAGCTTAACAATGCGCTCCGAATTGCGGATTTTTTCCCGCAGGGCCAGCAGCTCCTCCTCCTCCCCCGGTTCCAGGCGGGCGGACTGAATTTCCTGTATTTGATAATTAAGCAGGTCCAGCCGCTGCTGTTTTTCCCTGTCGTTTTTACTGAGCCCCGCCAGCTTTTTGCGCAGCTCCACAGTGCGGCGGTACTGCTCCTGGTAGGCGGAAAGCGGCTCCTCCAGGCCGCCAAAGCTGTCGATATATTCCATGTGATAGGCGGGGTCCAGCAGGCGGTGGCTGTCCTTTTGGCCGTGGATATCGATTAAAAGGGAGGCAATTTCTTTTAAAATTTGCAGGGTAGCGGGCCGGCCATTTATTTTGCAGCTGTTCCTGGCTCCCAGTTCCCGGGAAATAAGGAGCTCGCCCTCCGGCAGGTCGTAGCCTTTTTCCTCTATTTGCAGCCGGGCGGCGGGGGGGATATGGCTGAACAGGGCGGAGATATAGGCCTTTTCCTCCCCGGTACGGATAATATCCTTGGAAAGGCGTTCCCCCAGCACGCCGTTAATAGCGGAAATAAGCATGGTTTTTCCCGCGCCGGTTTCCCCGGTAAACACGTTGAAGGCGGGGCCGAACTCAATGGCGGCCTCCTGTATTACCGCTATATTTTTAATATACAACTGGGCAAGCATGGTTTTTCCCCCTTTAAAGCATGGTTTTCCCCCCAACAGGGACGGCGTGAAAACACTTCCCCAGGTTTTGGGGAAGTGTTTTTGTTTTAGTGGATGAGCTTGTTTAAATCTTCAATAATTTTAACGGCAAAGTTTTCGTTGCGCATAACAAGCAAAATAGTATCGTCACCGGCAATGGTGCCCACTACCCCTTCCCAGTGGATAGAATCCAGGGCGGCGCAGGCCGCATTGGCCATGCCGGTGTAGCATTTAATGACCACTAAGTTTTGGGCGTAATCCACACTGTTTACAGACTCGGTAAAAATGGCGTGGAACTTAAAGGAAAGGTCGTTGCTTTTTTCCTTGTGGCTGGTTGTATAGTGATATGTACCGTCGTTAGAAAGAGTTTTAATTAAACGCAGTTCCTTAATATCCCGGGAAACGGTGGCCTGGGTAACGCTGTAGCCGCTGTTATTTAACCGTTCCTGCAGTTCTTCCTGTGTTGTAATATTTTCATTGGAGATTAGCTCCAAAATTTTTGCATGGCGCTTTGTTTTCATCTCTTTCTACCTCCGGTCTAAAAAATACTTGTATAATTTTTTGTAGTAATTGCGCTCGCCAATGGTTACAAACTTTAAGCGGCGGCTGTCCTTATTAATGACAAGGCGGTCCTCCAAATTCACCCGCACGCCCTCCTGGCCGTCCACTGTCATATACAGTTCCATGGAGTTGTTGAGGTACTTGCCCTGGACGGTAACTTCTTCTTCGGCGGAATAAATCATAGAACGGGAAAACATGGAGTGGGGGCAGATGGGGGTTACCACCATGGCCTCCATTCCCGCATAAACCACGGGCCCCCCTGCGGAAAGGGAGTAGGCGGTGGAGCCGGTTGGGGTGGCGAAAATAACGCCGTCCGCCCGGTAGCTTGTAATAAAGCCGTTGCTGAGGACAACATCAATATCCGCCACAGTGGAAACGCCGCTGCGGCAAACGACAATATCGTTAACTGCTGTATACTCATCGGCTTCGTCCTGGTGGTAATGGGTAACGTGGAGCAGCATGCGCTCCTGTATTTCAAAATGGCCCTGGGCCAGGAATTTCAAATAATCCAAATCGTCGGCTTCCAGTTCAGTTAAAAAGCCCAGCCGGCCGGAGTTGATGCCGATAATAGGCTTATTGAGCTGGATGGCTGTTACGGCGCTGTGCATTAAGGTGCCGTCGCCCCCCACGGAGATGACCATATCTACCAAAGCGCCGTTTTCTTCCATGGAAAACTGGGTGACGTTCAGGTTGGCAAAATAGGGCATATGCTGTTCCTGCATATACACCTGGCAGCCGCAGGACTGCAAAATGCGCAAGGCCCGCTTGGTACAGTCCGCCGAATTTTTTTTATCTAAATTAGGGATAATTAAAACATTCATACTGTTGCCTCGCCTACAAAGTTTCATGGGCTGTGCGGACGGTTTGCTGCACCTGCTCCTGCTCCAGCACGCTGCCTGCTTGGTTTTTTCTTAAATATAAAAGGTATTCAATATTGCCCTCCGGCCCTTTAATGGGGGAAAAGCTGAGCCCCTCTACAGAAAAACCGGTTTGCGCGGCAAAGTCCCCCACTTTTTCAATAACCATAGCATGGATTTGCGGGTCCCGCACCACGCCTTTTTTTCCTACGTTTTCCTTCCCTGCCTCGAACTGGGGCTTCACCAGGCAGGCCATTTCCCCGTTTTCCTTTAAAAAACGGTAGGCTACCGGCAGCACCAGGGTAAGGGAAATAAAGGAAACATCCACGGAAATAAAATCTACCTGCTCCGGCACCTGCTCCTGGGTTAAATAGCGCACATTGGTGCGCTCCAAGTTTACCACCCGGGGGTTGGTGCGCAGGGCCCAGGCAAGCTGCCCATAGCCAACATCCACCGAATACACCTTTGCCGCGCCGTTTTGCAGCATACAGTCGGTAAAGCCGCCGGTAGAAGCGCCAATATCCATACAGACGCAGTTGGTTAGGCAGATTTGGAAGCTGGCCATGGCCTTTTCCAGCTTTTTGCCGCCCCTGCTTACATATTTTAAGGTTTCGCCCCGGACTTCGATTTGGTCGTCCTCTTTTACCTGGGTGCCCGCTTTATCGGACTTTTGGCCGTTGACGTAAACAAGGCCCTCCATAATAAGGGTTTTTGCCTGTTCCCGGCTGGGGCAAAGGCCCCGTTCTGTTAATGCGACATCCAAACGCACTTTCATTGTTTCAGCCTCCCAAATTGGCAGGGCAGCTCCTGCCAACGCTGTTTTTTTATGTTGAACTGTTTCCATGGCTTAACAAGGGGCAACACGGTTTTTGGGGGCTGAAACGCCCGCTGGCTGCGTCATCCTTGTTGTTAGGCTGGGCTTCCCTTTGTTAAACTTGGTTTATTCCTTTTCAAAAAAGGCGGCATGGCTGCGGCCCAGGGTTTCCCCGTCCAGGCCACACAGGGCCGTGGCCTGGGCGACGGTGGCGTGGGGGACAAAGCGGTTATCCACAGCGCAAACCCGGTATTTTCCGCCAAAGCCCCGTTCCAGCAGGGCGGCGCCCACGAACTGGCCCAGGCCCCCGGTTTTCATGCCTTCTTCCACAAACAAAACCTGGCGGTACTGCCCCAAAATATGAAATACTTCTTCCTCCAGGGGGAAAATACGGTTCAGCTTCAGCACCGAAACTTTTTTGCCCTGCTGCTGCCAAATTTCCTTTGCATGCAGCACCTGTGCCGTAATGCGGCCATAGGTGACCACAATATTCTGGTTTGACGCCTTGCAGTGGGCAAAATTTTGTTGGGGAGGGAACTGTTTTTCCTCCAAGGTGATTTCTCCCCCCCGGGGATAGCGGACGGTGCAAACGCCGTCCCACTGGTACAGGGCCTGGTCCAAGGCCCAGCGCAGCTCCCCATAGGTAGCCGGGGAATACATGACAATACCTGGGATATTCATAAGCATGGCCACATCAAAGAGGCCGTTGTGGGTTTCGCCGTCGTTACCCACAATGCCGGCCCTGTCGATTGCCAGGACAACGTGCTGCTTTTCAATGGAAAGGTCGTGGAGGATTTGGTCATAGCTTCTCTGCAAAAAGGTGGAGTACACGGCAAACACCGGCAGCATCCCGTTGGCCGCCAACCCTCCCGCAAAGGTGACCGCATGGGGTTCTGCAATGCCAACGTCAAAAAAGCGGTTTTCCCCCCGGAATTGGTGGGAGAAATAGTTTAGCCCTGTGCCGTATTTCATGGCTGCCGTAATGGCGCAGATTTTAGAATCTTTTTGGGCACATTCCGTTAAATACTTGCCAAACTCGCTGGAAAAGCTGCTGCCGGAGGGTTTTTGCTTACCGGTAGCAACATCAAACCCTGAAGTACCGTGAAATTCCCCGGGATTTGCTTCTGCAAAGGCATAGCCCTTGCCCTTTTGGGTTTCCACATGCAAAAACACTGGCCGGCCCATATCCTTGGCCCGCTGCAAAACGTCGCACAGCTGGTGGAGGTTGTGGCCATCCACCGGGCCCAGGTAACAAAAGCCCAAGTCCTCGAAAAAGTTACTGCCATACAGCACGGTTTTGGCCATGGTTTTGCTTTTGAGCAAAAAGCGGTTAATGGGCCGCCCCACAACGGGTACCTTTCCAAAGGTGGAGTGGACCCGGTCCTTCATACGGAAATACCGGGGCGTAGAGCGTATTTTTGCCAAATACTTTGCCAAACTGCCCGCATTTTTGGAAATGGACATTTTATTATCATTTAAGATTACAATAATATGGTCGCCGCTGCGGGCGGCGTTGCTGATGGCCTCGTAGGCCAAGCCGCTGGTAAAAGCGCCGTCCCCAATCACCGCTATAACGCTGTGGCTGTCCCCCAAAAGGGTTTTTGCCCGGGCAAGGCCGCTGGCCACAGAAACCGACGTACTGGAATGGCCGGCCAAAAAAGCGTCGTGGGTGCTTTCGTTCCTTTTTGGAAAGCCGGAAAGGCCGTTTTGCTGGCGCAGGGTAGAAAACTGCCCCTTCCTGCCGGTAAGCAGCTTGTGGGTATAGCACTGGTGGCCAACGTCCCACACAATTTGGTCCTTTGGGCTTTCAAAAATACGGTGCAGGGCCACGGTGAGCTCTACAGTACCCAAGTTGGAGGCCAAATGCCCTCCTGTTTTTGCTGTGGTCTGTATTAAAATTTCCCGAACTTCCTTACAAAGCTGCTCCAGTTCCTGGGGGGCCAGCTTTTTTACATCCTGCGGGGCGTTAATTCGGTCAATTACTTTTTCACCCATTATGTAACCTCGTCCTTTTCTATCAATATCCCTTTTTTACGGCTGCCGGGCAAACGGCGAAGGGCCCAAGGCTGTTATGCCGGGAACAGCAGCGCAACGGCAACGCCTAAAATAAGGCCGCCCAGTACTTCCAGCGGGGAATGGCCCAGCAGCTCCTTTAAGAGGGCCCTGTTTTCATCATAAGCCTTTTTGGTGGCTTCCGTATTGGTTTGCACAGCTTCTGCATCCTCCTGGCCCTTTCCCTGGAAAAAGCGGCGGTGGTGCTTCATTTCTTCTTCTATCAGCACTTTAAAGTTCCCGGACATGGTGGCAATAATTCGGTTTAGCACCTTGGCCTGCTGCCCCGCCGCCCGGCGCACGCCCATGGCGTCGTACATAACAATGGCGGCCAGCACAAGGCAAATGGCAAACTCCATTGACTGGAACCCCTGCTTTTTCAATACAGCCACTGTAAGGGAGCAAACCAAGGCCGAATGGGAGCTGGGCATTCCCCCGGCACCTACAAGGCGTTCCCAAACAAATTCCTTTGTAACTGCCAGGGTAAGCAGGGTTTTTAACACCTGGGCAAAAAACCACGCTGTAAACGCCACGTTTAGGTAATAGTTGCTGGTCAACAATTCAAAAATCTCCATAACCCCTAATTCTTTCTATATAAAATGTAGTCTGTTAAATCGTACAAAAAGGCGGAGGCAACCTTTGCGTTTTTAAGGCAGGCCTTGGCTTCCTCCAGCAGGCCCTTTGCCATAGCTTCCACCTGCTCCAGCCCATAAAGGGAAACATAGGTGGCCTTGTGCTGCTGTTTGTCGCTGCCGGCCGGTTTGCCCAATTCCTCTGTAGTGCCTGTGACATCCAGCATATCGTCTGTAAGCTGAAAGGCAAGGCCGATTTTTTCCGCATAGCCCTGGGCCGCGGCCGCCAGCTGGGGGGAAGCTTCCCCCATAATACAGCCCATAATGCAGGCTGCTTTGATTAAAGCTCCGGTTTTCATGGCGTCTGTGGCTTTTAGCCGGCTGGGCGTTACCTGCTCTGCTTCCTCGTTTTCCAGGTCCAGCACCTGGCCGCCCACCATGCCATGGGCCCCAATCGCCTGGGCAAGCTCCAAGGCGGCCAGGGCCTGAAGCCTGCCCGGGTTTGTTCCCAAAAGCACCTCAAATGCCTTGCTTTGCAGCGCATCCCCCGCCAGCAGGGCCGTATCCTCACCAAAAACAATGTGGCAGGCCGGCTTGCCGCGGCGCAGGGCATCGTCATCCATACAGGGCAAATCATCATGGATAAGGGAGTAGGCATGGACCATTTCCAGGGCGCAGGCCGCAGGAAGGGCCGCCTGTGCTTCTCCCCCGGCTTCACGGCAAAATTCCAAAGCCAAGGCTGCCCGCAGCCGTTTGCCGCCGGCCAGCAGGCTGTAGCGCATGGCTTCAATTACCTTGCTTTGAGGGCATTGCTCCTGGGGCAAGTATTCCTCCAAAGCGGCATGGGTAAGTTGAGCGTATTCTTTTAAAGTTGTTTGCACAAGGCTCATGTTATTCCTCCAACGGCGCGGTTGTTTCCATTAGTTTTTCTATTTTAGTTTGTGCAGCTGCCAGCTTTTTATTGCAAAAGCTAATGAGTTTTGCAGCTTCTGCATACAATTCCACCGCTTGGTCCAAAGAAACCTCCCCAGCCTCCATTTGCTGGGAAATGGATTCCAGCCGTTCCAATGATTGTTCAAAATTTAATTTTTCAGCCACGGTTCCCCGCCCCTTTGTATTTCCTCAATTTTGTTTACAGTGCAGTGGAGCCTGCCGTCCGCAATTTCCACGGTAACCGCCTCCTGGCACTGCACCTGTTTTACTGTAGAAACAGTTTTGCCTTCTTTATTTACAGCAATGCTGTACCCCAAGCTAAGCCGCTGCCACGGGTTTTGCAGCTGCAAACAAGCTGCCTGCTGGCTTAGTTGGGCATTTTTCCTCATTATAACATTTTTTACGCTGGTATGAATACTTTTTGCAAAATATTCAATATTTTTTGTATACTCTTCCAAATAACCGCTGTAATTTTTTAAAGCTGGTTGTTGCAGCAGTTCATCAAACCGCTGCTGGTTTGCCCGCAAACGGCCCAGCAGCCCATTTTGCACCTGGGCCTGCCGCAGCCGAAGCAGTTCCGCAACCTTTTCCCACTGGGGGACAACCAGTTCCGCCGCCGCCGAAGGGGTGGGGGCCCGCAGGTCCGCTGCAAAGTCACAGAGGGTGAAATCGGTTTCATGGCCTACGGCAGAAACAACGGGGACAGGGCAGGCCGCCACGGCCCGGGCCAGGGATTCGTTGTTAAACGCCCACAAATCCTCCAAGGGGCCGCCGCCCCGTCCAATAATAATAACGTCGCAAACACCAGGCCGGCCCAGGGCCTTTAAGCCCTGGAGCAAGGTTGGCACCGCCTTTTCCCCCTGCACTGTGGCGGGGTAAAGCACCATTTGGGCCGGCGGGTAACGGCGGCTGATAATACTGATAATATCCTGCACCGCCGCGCCGGTTTCGGAGGTAATAATGCCCACCTTTTCCGGGTAACGGGGCAAGGGGCGCTTGCGGCTTTCCTCAAACAGGCCTTCGTTTTTCAGCTTTTCAAAAAGCTGCTCGTAAGCCAGCTGCAGGCTGCCCTTGCCCACAGGCTGCAGCTCGTATACATACAGCTGGTAGGCGCCATCCCTTTCGTAAAGGGAAACGGATGCCCTGGCCAGCACCGCCATACCGTTTTCCGGGGTAAAGGGCACGTTTTTGGCGTAAGAGGCAAACATTACCGCTTTTACGGCGCTGCCCCCCTCCTTTAAAGTAAAATAATAGTGGCCTGTTTTATAGTGGGCCGTAAAGTTGGAAATTTCCCCCTTGATGTAAATATCCTTTAGGCGGAAATCCCCTTCCAGCACCGACTTTACATATAAGTTTAACTGGGCGACGGTAAGTACTGGACTATTTTTCATACCCGTTCCCCCTTACCCACGCCAGCACCGCAATACCCGCTGCATTATCCGCAGAAAATTCGGGCTGGGCAAAGGCTGCGCCGTACTTTTGCGTAATGCGCTGGCGAATGATTGTATTGGACATAACGCCGCCGGAAAACACCATAGGCAGCCCCGGGAACTGGCTTTGGCTGTTTTGGGCCATTTGCTCTACAATGGCATACACCGCTTCAATGCAGTACCGGGCCACCTCCTGGGGGGGCGCCCCCTGGCTGAGCAGCTTTTGGCATTGGTTTTCTATACCGGAAACGCAGCAGCTGTTCCCTTTAAAGGTTGGCTTTATGGTATAGCTTTTGCCACATTCTAAGGAAAGGCGGTCCAGCTCCCGGCCTGCGGGAAAAGGCAGGCCCAGCATTTTGCCCACTCTGTCAATGGCCTGGCCGCATTTTAGGTCCAGGGACTGGCCAACAATGGCGGTGGCAAATACCTGCTCCTTATGGGGCAGAACATGGACGTACTCTGTGGTGCCGCCGGAAAAGTGAAAGGCAATAAATTCTTTGCCCAGCAAATCCAACCGGCCGGCAGAATACAGGGCAGCGGCAATATGGCCCGCCTGGTGGGAAAAGCTGTACTTTGGAATATGGCAAACAGCGGCCGCCGTTTGCGCCGCCAGGTCCCCCACCAAAAAACAGGGCATATAGGAGCCTTCTACATCCCGCGGGCGCACAGAAACCCCCACCCCGGCAAGGGGATGTTCCCCAACATCAAAAAGCAGCTCCTCAACAAGCTGCGGGAGCTGCTTCACATGTGCAAAAACGGCATCGCTTTGTTTTAACCCCAAAGAACCCTGCTTTACAGGCAGCAGCTTTTTACGGTGGCCTACCTCCCCTGTTTCACTGCAATAAACTGCAGCCGAGGTAGTATAGTTACTGGTATCTATCCCCAAATAAAGCGGCATATTTATTCCCCTTTGGCCTGTATTACGTTTCCAGGCAAAATTCCGGCCTCCAAGTCCTTTGCAACAGCGCCCAACACGCCATTTACAAAGGAAGCCTCTTCCCCAGCGGCATATTTTTTTGCTAGTTCCACAGCCTCATTGATGCTCACGCTGACAGGCACTTCCTTATCGTACAGCATTTCGCAAATAGAAAGCCGCAGTATGGACAAGGCCACCTTTGCAATGCGGCTGAGCTTCCACTTTTTTAGTTTTGAGGTAATGATTTGGTCAATTTCTTCCAGATGGGCTTCTGTTGTTGTAGCCAAACGCAAAGCATAGTCGCTTAAAGGCGCTTCCCTGCTTTCCACAGCATTTTGGGCAATTTCCTCTATAGTGCTTTGGGTAAATATTTTTTCAAACAGCAGGCAAAAAGCCTCCTGGCGGGATTCGTGTCTTGTCATGCCATTGTCCTCCTATGGTATGGGCCCTGCGGCCTTGTTTATTTTAAAATATTTTGCTGCTATCAATTAACATTTAAGGGGATATCCCACCTTCCAGGCTCTAACGGTTAGAGAAACCGGTGCGAAGAAGCGCGGTTGTAAGCCGCTGGGTTTTTGCCCAGCGGGGGCGAGCACTGGGGACATTGGAAATATAATAGCGACCTTTTCGTTATTATATCAAAAAAATAAACCCTCCGCAATTTATATTGGGAGGGTTTATAAATTTTTTCTTGTTTTCTTGCAAAATCTTGTAAGTAAAAGGCGGCTGCTTATTTCATTATTTCCTGAAATACAATACCTTCCACATGAACATTTACTTTGGAAACTGTAATGCCGGTCATATTCTGCACAGCGTCTTTCACTGCTTTTTGCAAAACTTCCGAAACCTCCGGAATTTTTGCACCGTTTTTCAGTACAACACCAATATCCACAACAGCTACATCATCGTTTAAATCAATAGCTACAGGTTTTGTTGTAATACCGTTTTGGGATAAGCTCCTGGGCAGGCGGGATTCCGTTAAAGAGTCCACCCCTTCAATTTCGCAAGCTGCATATTTTGCAATAGTGGCAATGACATCCTGGGAAATTTTCAGGCTGCCTACGGTTTGGTTCTGTCTTTCCATAATTTATATTGCGCCTCCTTTAAGATAGCATTATGTTCTGTAAGTTCCCTATTGGCTTTTGGGAAAGGGATTGCTGCCCGCCCAGTGGCAGCGACCTTTGTTGGTATTATACCATGAAGCGCAAGCGTAATGGTATAATTGGCGACTTCGCCGGTTGCAG
>CAJTSZ010000037.1 GCA_910578755.1 uncultured Oscillospiraceae bacterium
GGCAGCCCTTTGCGCTGCCTGCCGCAGCCAGGACGAACTGCCAAAATTGCAGCAGGCCAAAGGCTTTTTGGAGCAGTACAGCAAAAACCTTATTATTTTAAAAACAAGGGTGCTGGAGATATCCTCTACCCAAGTGCGGGCAATGCTCCACAGCCAGGAGGACTGCTCCGGTGTTTTGGCGCCAGCGGTGTACCGCTGCATCCTGGAAAACAAGCTGTACTGCGCTACAGAGTTTGAACGCCAGCTGGCGGAATATATTCTGCTGCTGCAAAAGCTGCTGAAGCCGGGCCGGTTCAGCCACTCCTTAAATGTAGCGCAGCAGGCGGAACTTTTAGCAAAAGCCCATAGGGCGGATGTGAAAAAGGCAAAAATAGCTGGGCTCCTTCACGATATTTGCAAAAATATGCCCCTGGAAGAACAGTTGCATTGGGCGAAAAAGTCTGATATAATTTTGGACAATACAATACTAAAGCAGCCCCATGTGTGGCACGGCTTTGCCGCTGCCGGGTATTTGGCCCATGAATTAAAGATAACGGATGTGCAAATAATAAATGCTGTCAGGTACCATACAGTAGCAAGGGAAAATATGAGTTTATTGGAGCAAATTGTATATTTGGCGGACCTTACTTCAAAGGAAAGGGACTTTCCCAGCGCCGCCAGCCTGCGGGAAACCGTTTTACGCTCTTTGGAGGAAGGAATGCTTCTCTCCCTGGAGTATACAATGCGCCAGCTGCTGGACAGCAAAAGTATTCTTTGTTTGGATACCTGCCGGGCTTACAACCAGTATATTCAGCTGTAAGCCACAGGAAGGGGTATTGTATTTTGAAAAGCAGAATGATTATTGCCGCCATTGCCGCAGCCCTGTTTATGGGAACCATATTTGGGGCGGCTTACTGGAAAGGACAAAGCATACAAACCGTGCCTCCGGCTGGTACTGCCCAGGAGCCCCCATCCCAAAAGCTGGAGGAAAAAAGGGAAAAGCCCAACCAAATTGCAGTTTTATTCTGTGGAATTGATAATACAAGCTGGCTTACAGATGTAATTATTTATGGTGTGCTGGACCTGGACCAAAACCAGGTGCGGTTGCTGCAAATACCTAGGGATAGCTTTGTAGGGAATACCTACCCTACAGGGAAAATAAACGCCGTATACGGCCACCCCAGCAAAAAAGGCCAGGGGATACAGGAGCTGGAAAAGGTAATTGAAAACCAATTGGCCCTGCCTGTGGATTACTATGTTACCATTACCTTGGAAGGGTTCCGCAGCGTAATAGACGCTTTTGGCGGGATTGTAGTAGATGTCCCGTATACCATAGAATATTTGCCAGGAAAAACCATATACCCAGGGGAGCAGCTGTTAAACGGCCAGCAGGCAGAATGGTTTGTGCGGTACCGCGCCGGCTATGCCACAGGAGATATTGGCCGTATTTCGGCCCAAAAGCTGTTTTTGCAGTCCTGCTTTGAAACAGCAAAAAGCAGGGGAATCACTGTAGCTTTGGACGCCTTAGGGGAAAATTACTCTCAAATAAAAACAGATATGCCTTTGCACAAAATGCTTTCCGCAGCAAAAAGTGTGTTTGCTATGGAAGCGGAGGATATTTCTGTTTTTTTGGCCCCAGGCAAGGGCACACAAAACCGTTCCTATGCTGTATACCAGTGGGATGCGGAAGAAATGGCCCAGCTGTTAAACAGCCAATTCCGCCCCAAGGGGGAGGAAGTAAGCGCAGAAAGCCTGAATATTCAGCAGCTGCCGGAGGAGACAAAACCCTACAGGGAAACAACACCTGTAAAAGAGCAAATACCTTCCCAGCCGGCTCCAAACCAACAGGAAGAAGAGGCTGCGCCTGCAAAGCCGAACCAAGGCAGTACGGAAAATAGCTGGGATGAGTTTTTAGACTTTTTAAACCAACAAGAATAAATAACATACAAAATAGATTGTTAATGAAACTGAAGGGGGAAATATAATGACATCCTTAGAAAAAGCAAAGGAAATTATAAAGGTTTTAGATAATAAAAAGGCAAAAAACATTCAGCTGCTGGAAATTTCCAACCTTTCCAGCTTGGGGGATTATTTTATTATTGCTTCCGGCGGCAGCAATACCCAGGTTAAATCCCTTTCCGAAGAGGTGGACGAGGCTATGTCCAAGCTGGGTGTTGAACCGGAGCGCATGGAAGGGACCCAAACCGCCCAGTGGATTTTAATTGACTACAGCGACGTTATGGTCCATATTTTCCAGGAGGAAACGCGGGACTTTTATTCCCTGGAGCGCCTGTGGAACGACGCGCCTAATATAGATATTGCAGGCCTGATTAGCCAGGATTAAACCGCTTTTGCAGGTTTTTATGAAAAATTGAGTAAGAAGTTTATTGAGGAGGAATTGATTTGAAATACGATTTTGCCCAAATTGAAAAAAAGTGGCAGGATATTTGGGATAAAAACAATACCTTTGCTGCTAGCGACGATTATTCCAAGCCAAAATATTATGCTTTGGTAGAATTCCCATACCCTTCCGGCCAGGGCCTTCATGTAGGGCACCCAAGGTCCTACACTGCTTTGGATATTGTTGCCCGCAAACGCAGAATGCAGGGCTACAACGTGCTGTACCCCATGGGGTGGGACGCATTTGGCCTGCCTACAGAAAACTTTGCCATTAAAAACCACGTTCACCCAGCCATTGTAACCAAAAACAATGTGGCTCGGTTTAAGCAGCAGTTAAAAGCCCTGGGACTTTCTTTTGACTGGAGCCGGGAAATCAATACCACCGACCCGGATTACTACAAATGGACCCAGTGGATTTTCTTGCAAATGTATAAAAAAGGCCTGGCCTATAAAAAGGAAATGGCAGTAAACTGGTGTACCTCCTGCAAGGTGGTTTTGGCCAATGAAGAGGTAGTAAACGGCGTTTGTGAGCGCTGCTCCGGCGAGGTAGTGCGCAAGGTAAAAAGCCAGTGGATGCTTAAAATTACAGAGTATGCCCAGCGCCTGTTGGATGATTTGGACGAAGTAGATTACATAGAACGGGTAAAAACCTCCCAGAAAAACTGGATTGGCCGTTCCACCGGTGCGGAAGTCCGCTTTGAAACCACCGCAGGGGATGTCCTTACCATTTACACCACCCGTGCAGATACACTGTATGGCGCAACCTACATGGTAATGTCCCCGGAACACCCTTACTTAAAAACATGGGCCGCTAAAATTTCCAATATGGAAGAGGTAGCTGCCTACCAGGAGGAATCCGCCAAAAAGTCCGACTTTGAGCGCACCGAGCTGGTAAAGGAAAAAACTGGTGTAATGCTTCAGGGCGTCCGAGGCATTAACCCGGTGAATGGAAAGGAAATTCCAATTTTTATTTCCGATTATGTGTTAATGTCCTATGGTACAGGCGCTATTATGGCAGTGCCGGGCCACGACAGCCGTGACTGGGAATTTGCTAAAAAGTTTCATTTGCCCATTATAGAGGTTGTAAAAGGCGGTGACGTGGAAAAAGAGGCTTATACTGATTGCGCTGCTGGCATTATGGTAAACTCTGGTATGCTGGACGGCCTTTCCGTGGAGGAAGCCAAGGAAAAAATTATTGCATGGCTTCAGGAGAACGGGAAGGGGGAGCCTAAGGTAAACTTTAAGCTCCGAGACTGGGTATTCTCCCGCCAGCGGTACTGGGGCGAGCCAATCCCCATGGTGTACTGTGAAAAATGCGGCTGGGTGCCTTTGGATGAAAAGGATTTGCCCCTGATGCTGCCGGATGTGGAATCCTTTGAACAAACTGACGACGGACAATCTCCCTTAGCTAAAATGACAGACTGGGTCAACACAACCTGCCCCCATTGCGGCGGCCCCGCAAAACGGGAAACCGATACCATGCCCCAGTGGGCCGGCTCCTCCTGGTACTTCCTGCGCTATTGTGACCCTCATAACAATGATTGTTTGGCCTCCAAGGAGGCTTTGGAATACTGGGCTCCAGTAAACTGGTATAACGGCGGTATGGAGCACACCACCCTGCACCTGCTGTATTCCCGGTTTTGGCATAAGTTCCTGTACGACATTGGCGTAGTTAGCACCAAAGAACCCTACATGAAGCGCACCAGCCATGGTATGATTTTAGGGGAAAACGGGGAAAAAATGAGCAAATCCCGGGGAAATGTGGTAAATCCCGACGATATTATTAAGGAATACGGCGCGGATACCATGCGTTTGTATGAAATGTTCATTGGCGACTTTGAAAAAAGCGCCCCCTGGTCCACCTCCTCTATTAAAGGCTGCAAACGCTTTTTAGACAGGGTATGGGCCCTGCAGGACATTTTGGCGGAAGGCGGGGGGTATACCCCTGATTTAGAGGGCAACTTCCACCGCACCATTAAAAAAGTAACAGAGGATATTGAAGCAATGAAGTTTAATACTGCCATTGCGTCCCTTATGTCCCTGTTAAATGATATTTACGAAGCAAAGGCGGTAAATAAAGGGGAGTTAAAAACCTACTTGACCCTGCTGTACCCCTTTGCGCCCCATATTTGTGAGGAGATGTGGGAACAGCAGGCTTTGGGCGGCATGGCCAACCAGGCCCAGTGGCCAGCCTATGACGAAGCGAAGTGCGCGGAAAAAACAGTAGAGATTGTAGCCCAAATTAACGGTAAAATTAAAGCGCGCATTGTAATTCCTACAGAAGCTGGAAAAGAAGAAATGCTGGCAGCAGCAAAGGCCCAGCCAGCTGTGGCAGAGGCCATTGTTGGGAAGAGCATTGTAAAAGAAATTGCAATTCCCGGAAAGCTGGTAAACATTGTTGTGAAGTAAACGGATAATATCACCAAAAGGCTTGACATTGCATACCCCTATAAGGTATAATGTCCTTTGTTACAGGTTGTGTGTTCCTTGGAATGTATAATCTGAAAAACTCCTGCCCTATGGCGTGAGGAGGGATTAAAGAAATGGCAGAAATTCGTGTAAAAGATAACGAGTCTTTGGATAGTGCTCTGAGAAGATTTAAAAGACAGTGCGCTCGTGCAGGTGTCCTGAATGAGGTGCGCAAAAGAGAACACTATGAAAAGCCTTCCGTTAAACGTAAGAAAAAATCTGAAGCTGCTCGCAAACGTAAATTCAGATAATTTACAAGGTGTTTGTGCGTAGCCTTGGCAGGCTCCATGAGCCTGCCAGCACTTACTAAGTGAATTTTCTTCTTTTGGGTTAAGAGGAAAACGCAGGCGCAAGCCTGTGTAGCAATGAATGAAAGCGAGCCTTGTGCTCGCTTTTTCATTTTACCCCATTTCAGGGAGGAGATGGAAAAGTTCCATGAATTTTTATCCTCAATACATGGTAAAGTGTGTAGATGAAATTACGCCGGAGCACTTGCAAAAATGGGGGATACGTGGCCTTATTTTGGATATTGATAATACCCTGACTACCCACGATAACCCGGTCCCTGGCCAAGGGGTAGCCCTTTGGCTAAAGCAAATGCGGGACAACGGTGTTCAAATGATTGTGCTGTCCAACAACACGGCCCAGCGGGTGGAACCTTTTGCAAAAATTTTAGGGCTCCCCTTTGTGGCCAATGGAAAAAAACCCTTAAAAAGCGGGTACCTGCGTTGCAGTAAGGCGTTGGGGCTGCCAAGGGACCAGCTTTGTATGGTAGGGGACCAGCTTTTTACCGATATTTGGGGCGGCAACTGCTTTGGCTGCAAAACCATACTGGTGGAGCCAATTCAGCTGGAGTCTATGCCCTTCTTTAAAGTAAAGCGTTTTTTGGAAAAACAGCTGCTGAAAAAGAAAAAATGCGAAAGGGGCGAAACAAAATGAAAAAAATTGTGGTAATCCACGGGCCTAATATTAACTTAACCGGCAAAAGGGAACCAGGTACCTACGGAAAAGATTCCTTTGAAGCAATTAACCAGGAAATTGTTGCCTACGCAAAAACTTTGGGGCTGGAGTGTACCATCTACCAAAGCAACCACGAGGGCGCCATTATTGACCGGCTGCACCAATGTATGGGCACCTGCGATGGCATTGTTTTAAACGCAGGGGCGTACACCCACTACAGTTATGCCATCCGGGACGCTATCGCCGCAATCAGCCTTCCTTGTGTGGAAGTGCATATGTCCAACATCCATAAAAGGGAAGAGTTCCGCCATATTTCTGTAATTGCGCCGGTATGCGCAGGGCAAATCTGCGGTTTTGGCAAGCACAGTTATCTCCTTGGTGTTGCAGCCTTAAAACAAATTTTGGGATAAAATAGTGGTTTTTCGCAGTTTTCTTAACTAAAATGCGGTTACTTTGAATAAAAGACTTGAAAAAAGCTATAGTTTAATATAAAATAAAAGTATTAAATAAGCTGAATAAAGCGTGCTGCACAGCATGACAAATCTATTTGGCAGTATTGTTTCAGTTGCAATACACACTCCTTCCTCCGCCAAAACGAAGGAACAAAATAATTGTTTGCCGCAGGCGGGGCGGCAGAATTGGAGGAAAACTCAATGATTACAGCAGGCGATTTCAGAAATGGCGTAACTTTTGATATGGAAGGCAACGTATTCCAAATTATTGAATTCCAGCATGTAAAACCTGGTAAAGGCGCTGCCTTTGTACGTACCAAAATTAGAAACGTAATTTCCGGTGCAGTGGTTGAAAAAACTTTTAACCCAACCGATAAATTCCCAACAGCATTTATTGAAAGAAAAGAAATGCAGTACCTGTACAGCGACGGCGACCTGTACTTCTTTATGGACAGCGAAACCTACGAAACAGTTCCGATTGGGGCAGATAAGCTGGGCGAGCAGTTTAAGTTTGTAAAAGAAAACATGAACGTAAAAGTGCTTTCCTACAAAGGCAGCATTTTTGGCGTGGAGGCTCCAAACTTTGTAGAGCTCACAGTTACCGAAACAGAACCAGGCGTTAGAGGCGATACTGCAACTAACGTTACAAAACCGGCAAAACTGGAAACTGGTGCAGAAATTAGAGTTCCTATTTTTATTAACGAAGGTGAAGTAATCCGTATCGATACTCGTACAGGCGAGTATATGGAGCGCGCATAATTTAGTGCAATACCCAATAATTATATACTCATTATAAGGGAGGATTTACAATGACTTTAACTGAAAAAGTTGCTTACCTGAAAGGTTTGGTAGAAGGTATTGGTGTTGACGAAACCACAAGCCAGGGTAAAATTACAAAAGCTATTTTGGATGTTTTGGACGATATGGCATTTACTGTATCTGACTTGGAAGACAGCACTTCCGAATTGTATGAAGAGTTAGAAGCAATTGATGAAGACCTGGGCGCCTTGGAAGATGAATTCTATGGCGAAGAGGACGATGATGACGATTGCTGCTGTGACTGTGAAGACGATATTTACGAAGTTGTTTGCCCAAACTGCAACGAGGAAATTTGCATTGACAGCCATATTTTAGAAGAAGGTGAAATTGAGTGCCCTAACTGCGGCGAATTGCTCACTTTTGAAATTGAAGAAGACGACTGCTGCTGTGGCTGCGATTGTGAAGAAGAGGACTGCGGCTGCTGTGGACATGAGGAAGACAAATAATTTCTTTTCATAAGCTGCAAATACAACAGTGGTATTATTGCCACTGTTGTATTTCTATGTTATGCGGAATGAAAGAAAGTGTGAACAATGTTTCAAAATGTTAGATATATTTTGTTAAGTTTTTCACCATTTCTTTCGCCATTAAAGGGGCGATGTTGTTTTTATGAGTAAACAAGCGGTTTTTGCTATTGCAGCTGTTTGCTGTGCCGTAGCGGGGGCGCTTTGGTATCACTATTGCCAGCAGGGCAGCAATGGGCCAGTTTCTTCTGTTACAATGCAGATGGATACTGTGGTGGAGCAAAAGCTGTATGGAAAGAACGCCAAGGAAGCTGTACGGGAAATTAAAAACCGGCTGAAGGACTTTGAAAACAAGTTTTCCATGTATGTACAGGGCAGCGACGTTTACAAAATCAATGAAAGCGCAGGGAAGGGCTTTGTTCCCGTTTCGGCAGACGTTTATTCCTTAATAGAGCGTTCCAAGGAGTTTTCCCAAAAAACAGAAGGTGCTTTTGATATTACCATAGCGCCTTTAACCCAGCTTTGGGGCATTACTTCCCAGCACCCTAAGGTTCCGGATGGGACGCAGGTCCAACAAGCAAAAACTTTTGTTGATTATAACAGCATCCTGTTGGAAAACGGGCAGGTTATGTTGGCCAAAGAAGGGCAGTCCCTAGACCTTGGCGCGGTAGCAAAAGGGGAATCCTGCAATATTGTACGCCAGGTGGCAGAAGAGTATGGCATTACCAAGGGCTATGTTTCCATTGGGGGCAATTTGGTTGTTTTACCCCAAACACCTCAGGGGAAAAAGACCTACTATTTTGCCGTGCGGGACCCACAGGGCGGCGCGGCGGACAGCTTGGGAATGCTTACAATGAACGGCAAAACCATGGCTACCACTGGGGGCTATGAACGCTTTTTTGAGGAAAATGGAAAACGGTACCACCATGTGCTGGACCCAGCAACAGGTTACCCGGCGGAAAACGGATTGCTCAGTGTTTCTGTTATTTCAGAGGACGGCGCCTTGGCGGACTTTTTGTCCACAGCGTTGTTTATTATGGGAAAAGAAAAACTGCCTGATTATATGGATAGGGAGGATTTTTCCGTAATTGCTGTAGATACACAGAACAATGTGTACATCTCCAAAGGGCTAAAAGGAAATTTTATTCCCAATGCACAAACATCTTACCACTATATTTGGGGAGCAGAGGAATGAAGGACACAAGAAAAACCGCATTTTTAGGGTTGTTTTTTGCCCTTTCTATGGCCTTTTCCTATTTAGAGGCAATGGTGGTTATTCCCGGCCTGCCTCCAGGGGTAAAGCTGGGGCTGTCCAATATAGTTACTATGTATTGTTTGTTCTTTTTAGGCCCCAAGCCGGCATATCTGCTTACAGTAATGAAAGCGCTGTTTACAGCCCTAACCAGAGGCCCTGTTGCGGCGGTAATGAGTTTAGCCGGCGGGCTGTGTTCCATAACCCTTTTAACCCTCCTTCACCAAAGAAAAAAAGGCGGCTTCAGTTATGTAATGCTTAGTGTTTTTGGGGCTGTGGCACACAATGTTGGGCAGCTGCTTGCTGCCAGGTGGGTAACAAGCGTATTTTTGTATTACTATATTCCTGTGCTTTTAATAGCAGGCGTTGCAGTTGGAACTATGACCGGCATTATCTTTACTGCATTGGCGCCGTATTTAAAAAACATAAAATAATAAAAATAACGTAAATTTCACCGCTGTTGGCGGTGAGAAATAAAATTATTTTACCTGTAGCAAGCTATAGGTAAAAAATAAAAAATATTGGGGGCAAGAGTCGTGTTAAACAATGTCAGGAAAACATTGAGAGGGGCTAAAGTGCCGCACTTCAAGAACACAACAGAATATGTTCCAGAAGTTATGCCAGTCCCGGAAAAGGTGTATATCTCATTGCATCAGCACATGGGAGCGCCTTGCGACCCTTTGGTTAAAAAAGGGGATACGGTAAAGGTAGGGCAGTTAATTGGCGATACTCAAGCGTTTATGAGCGCAAAAACCCACTCCAGTGTTTCAGGTACTGTAGAAGCGATTACTACTATAACCACAAATATGGGCGGCGTGGACCAAGTGGTAGTAATTCAAACAGATGGGGAGCAAACCGTTTCCGAGGAGGTAAAACCACCTGTTGTAACCAATTATCAGGAATTTTTGGAAGCGGTAAAAGCCTCCGGCCTGGTTGGTTTGGGCGGTGCGGGCTTTCCCACACATGTGAAATTTAACCTGAAGGACTTAAACGCAGTAGATACTTTAGTGGTAAACGCCGCCGAGTGCGAACCGTACATTACCACGGACTACCGTACCTGCATGGATAAAACCAAAGAGTTGATTTCCGGCTGCAAGGCTATTCAGAAGTATTTGGAGCTGAAGGATATTTACATTGGCATTGAGGACAACAAGCCAAAAGCCATTGACCTCCTGAAAGAGGTAACAAAGGACGATGCTTCCTTCCACATTGTTTCCCTTCAGGCAAATTACCCAAAAGGCGCCGAAAAAGTAATTGTTTATGAAGCTACAGGCCGCACCATTCAGGAAGGCCAGCTGCCTTTCCAGGCTGGGGTTATTGTAAGCAATGTAACCTCTGTGGCATTTTTAGGGGAGTACCTGGAAACCGGTATGCCTTTGGTAACAAGAACATTAACTGTAGATGGTTCCGCAATTAAAAACCCTAAAAATATTATTGCCCCAATTGGTACTCCATTTAAAGCTTTGGTAGACTTTTGCGGCGGGTTTAAAGAAGAACCAGTAAAAGCCTTAATGGGCGGTCCAATGATGGGTATTGCGTTGTATGACTTAAATTATCCCCTTGTAAAAAATAACAATGCTTTGCTGGTATTTGGTGCAAAAGAGGCAAAGGTTTACGAGGAAACCGCCTGCATTCGCTGCGGCCGCTGCGTAAGAGCCTGCCCAATGTCCTTAATGCCCGCAGCAATAGAAACAGCGTATAAGCTGGAAAAAACAGAAGAATTAAAAGCCCTGAAGGTAAACCTTTGCATTGAATGCGGCTGCTGTTCCTATGTTTGCCCAGCAAAACGGCACTTAGTTGTAACAAACAAAATGGCGAAGAAAATGATCGCCCCCAAAAGATAGTAGAGGTGAACAGCTTTGAGTAATAAATTGATGGTATCTCCGGCACCACATTTTAAGGATACCGCAACCACTGGCACAATTATGGCAGATGTGCTGATTGCAATGGCACCCGCAGTGATTGCAGCCACCATTATTTTTGGCTTCCGGGCTTTGCTGATGACAGCAGTATGCGCAGCTTCCTGCGTAGTGTTTGAATACCTTACCCGTAGGGTTTTAAAAAGAAGCAATACAATTTCGGACCTTAGCGCGGCTGTAACAGGTGTCCTCCTTGCGCTGAACCTGCCGGTGCAGCTTCCGTTTTGGATGGCAGTGGTAGGCTGCTTGTTTGCCATTGTTATTGTAAAGCAGCTGTTTGGCGGTATTGGCCACAACTTTGCTAACCCTGCTATTGCAGCCCGTATTTTCCTGCTGCTTTCTTTTTCCCAACCAATGACAACATGGCTGGCCGTTCCTGTAACAGCGGAAAAGGTTGTTGGCGCAACACCTTTGGCTTTAATGGCCCAGGCAAGGGAAGGGGCAGAGGTTGCAATGCCTTCTGTTACTGATATGTTTTTAGGAAATATCGGCGGCAGTATGGGTGAAACCTGCGCCCTGGCCCTAATTATTGGCGGCGTTTACTTAATTGTCCGCCGGGTTATTACCCCAACCATTCCTGTAGCCTTTATTGGCGGCGTTGCCGTTTTGGCTCTGTTGTTTGGCGAATCTCCCATTGAGCATATCCTCACCGGCGGCGTTATGATTGGCGCCTTCTTTATGGCTACCGACTATACAACTTCACCAGTTACCGAAAAAGGCAAAATTATTTTTGGTTTGGGCTGCGCCTTCCTCACTATGGTTATCCGTATGTTTGGTTCCTACCCAGAAGGCGTTTCTTACGCAATTTTGCTGATGAATATTATAACTCCTCTCATCAACCGGGCAACTAAGGCGAAAGCATTTGGAGGTGTACAGGCATAATGAACGTAATGAAAGAATTTGTAAAGCCCACTTTGGTTTTAGCTGTTATTTGCCTGGTTATTACTGCCTGCCTTTCTCTTACATACGAGGTTACAAAACCAATTATTGAAGAGAATGACAGAAAAATAGCGGAAGCCGGCCGCATAGAAGTTCTGCCCGCGGCAGATGGCTTTGACCAGGTGGAGGCGGATTTTCCCGCAGGCGTTGTGGATGTATATACAGCTTCCAATCATACTGGTTACGTAGTAACTGTAACTTCTAAAGGTTACGGCTCCAACCCATTAAAAGTTATGGTTGGTATTAACAACGAAGGCACCATTGAAAACGTAAAGGTCCTTACCAACGAAGAAACCCCTGGCCTTGGCTCTAAAGTTTCCAACGCGGACTTCCTTGCCCAATTTCCAGGGATGGACGAATCCATTGAGGGCTTTGAAGCCATTGGCGGTGCAACTATTTCCTCCAACGCCATGCGCCATGCTATGGAGTTGGCCTTTGAAGCTTATAACATGGTGAAAGGGGCGTAAATAATGCGTAAAATTGATTGGAAAATTCTAACCAATGGTTTTATTAAAGAAAACCCTGTTCTTGTGCTGATACTTGGTACCTGCCCTACCTTGGCGGTTACCACCTTGGCCAAAAACGGTATTGGTATGGGCCTTGCCGCTACCTTTGTACTACTTGGCTCCAACATTGTAATTTCCTTGCTTAAAAATATTATTCCAGATAAAGTCCGTATTCCATGTTACATTGTTGTTATTGCAGGCTTTGTTACCATTTTAAGCTCCCTGCTTCAGGCCTATGTGCAGGATGTATACAGCGCGCTGGGTATTTTCCTCCCGCTGATTGTTGTAAACTGCATCATCCTGGGCCGCGCAGAAATGTTTGCAAGCAAGCACAATGTGTTTGAAGCCGCCCTGGATGGCATTGGCATGGGCTTGGGCTTCACCTTGGCCTTAGTAATTATTGGTTCTATCCGTGAAATTTTGGGTTCCGGCACCTGGTTCGGTATTCCAGTAACAGTGAACCTGTTCGACCCGCTTTCTATTTTTGTTTTGGCTCCCGGCGGCTTCCTTGTTTATGGCTGTGTTATTGCTGCTGTTAACAAGCTCACCAGCGGCAAGGCCATCAAGAAAAAAGAATTTGGCTGCGAAGGCTGCCCAAATGCTTCTGCCTGCGGTTCCTGCAACGGCTGCGCAGAGGGCGAGAAAGGAGAATGTTAGTTTATGGAACTGTTTAAAAATATGATGTTCATTCTTCTGACATCTTCTATTGTAGAAAACGTTGTTTTAGCCAAGTTTTTAGGCTGCTGCCCATTTTTAGGCGTTTCCAAAAAACTGGATTCGGCTGTAGGCATGAGCTCCGCAGTTATTTTTGTAATGCTTATGGCTACCGCAGTTACATGGCCAATTTATACTTATATGCTGGAACCCAACAGCTTAGGTTACCTGCAAACCATTGTATTTATTTTGGTTATTGCCGCCCTGGTACAGTTGGTAGAATTTATGATGAAAAAGTATATGAAGCCTTTGTACCGCGCCTTGGGCGTATACCTGCCTCTGATTACCACAAACTGCGCTGTACTGGGCGTTACCCTGCTGAACCTGGAAAACCACTATAATTTTGGCGAATCTATGGTAAACGCTTTGGGTACCGGCCTCGGCTTTATGATTGCTATGGTTTTGTTTGCCGGTGTGCGGGGCAAAATGGAAAGCAGTGAAGTTCCTAAAAGCTTCCAGGGTATCCCGATTACTCTGATTGCTGCCTCCATTGTATCCATGTCCTTTATGGGCTTTGCTAACGTAGCTAATGGTATTTTTAAATAGGAAAGGAGACGAGAGAATATGTTGGAATCCATTTTAGTTCCTGTCTCCCTGGTTGGTGGAACAGGTTTAATTGCTGGATTAATCCTTTCTATTGCTTCTAAAATATTTGAAGTAAAAGTGGATGAAACCGTAGTAAAACTAAGGGAAGCCCTTCCAGGCGCCAACTGTGGTGCCTGCGGATGTGCTGGCTGTGATGAATATGCCGCAAAAATGGCGGCAGGGGAGGCCCCGGCAAACCTTTGCCCTGTGGGCGGCGCCAGTGTTGCAGCAAAATTAAGCGAAATTTTAGGCGTTGAGGTTGGTTCCATTGAGGCAAAACGGGCTGTAGTAAAATGCCGCGGCCATTTGCAGACCACCGATTATATCATGGATTACGTTGGTCCCCAAACCTGTGCCACCGCAAAGCTGTTTTATAACGGCAGAACCAGCTGTAATTTTGCTTGCCTTGGTTATGGCGACTGCGTAAACGCTTGCAATTACAATGCTTTGGAAATTGTAAACAATATTGCCAAGGTAGATGAATCTATGTGTATTGGGTGCAGCGCTTGTGCAAAAGCTTGCCCCAACGGCATTTTAGAAATTTTGCCAGTAAGCCAAAAGGTATATGTGGCCTGCTCCAGCAAGGACAAAGGCGCCGATACCCGCAAGGTTTGTACCAATGGCTGTATTGGATGTAAAAAATGTGAACGCACTTGTGAATTTGGGGCAATTACCGTGACAGATAATGTTGCCCACATCGACCCTGAAAAATGCACCAACTGTGGCAAATGCGCAGAAGGCTGCCCAACAAAGTGTATTATTATTGGTTAGTTTCCTGTTTCAATCCCCTATTGTTTACAGTAGGGGATTGATTTTTGGAATAAAATAGACCCATACCATTCCGAAAAGAATATAGCATACAATTTGGTTTTCTTCTTTTGGTGAATATGCTTATATTATTCCATATAAATCTGTTTTAATTGACAAGGGGAAAAGAAAAAGGTATTATTGTTGCTGTAGTTGTCCAAACTACTTTTTTGTTATGCATCCAAACAATAAAAGATAAAGATAAGGAGACAGTAATAATGAAAAAGAATACAAGAATATTCGCTTTAATGCTTTGCCTTTCTATTCTATCCGCTTGTGGCGGTGAAGCGCCTCCTCAGGACGCTGCCAACACTCCGCCAACGGAGGAAGTTGTAGAAGCCCCAACAGAAACAACCAAGGAAACAGCAGCCCTTTCCTTTACCGATGCTGCCGGCAATCAAATTACCCTGGAAGCAACGCCGGAAAAGGTAGTTTCCTGTATTGGTTCCTATGCGGAAATGTGGGAATTGGCAGGGGGAACCTTAGTAGGCGTTACAAATGACGCCGTTACCGAAAACCGCGTAAATAACGCAGAGGCTTTAGCCAATGTTGGGCTGAATTCCGAACCAAATACAGAGGAAATTTTGGCCCTTCAGCCGGATTTTGTAATTCTTTCCCCAAACCAAAAAGCGCACCAGGAGGTTTCCCAGGTAGTGGCCCAAGCAGGAATTCCCTATGCCTTTTTTGATGTGGAAAACTTTGAGGATTACCTTGAGGTTATGAAAATTTTTACTGATATTACCGGCAGGGAAGACCTATACCAGCAAAACACCTTGGCTATTAAGGACCAAATTGATGGCATCATTGCAAAATGCGCCCAAGCGGAAGAAAAACCAACTGTGTTGTTTATCCGGGCTTTTTCCACCGGCGCTAAAGCCAAAGGCGATGATAATATGACCGGCAAAATGCTGGCGGATCTGGGCGTGGATAATATTGCCGCCCGCCACGAAAGCTTGCTGGAAGAAGTTAGTATGGAAGCAATTATTGCTGAGGATCCGGATTATATTTTTGTTGTAACTATGGGTTCCAGTTCGGAAAAAGCCCTGGAAGGCCTGCGCAATACTATAGAGGCAAACCCTGCCTGGAACACCCTGAAAGCGGTGCAGGAGGACCATTACATTGTGTTGCCAAAGGAACTTTTCCACTTTAAACCAAATGCCAAATGGGGAGAGGCTTATGAATACCTTGCGGAAATTCTGTACCCGGAACTTTTCACAAAATAAAATAGTTCTTTTTGCGGTATTGGCTGTAATGTTGGTGCTGGCGTGTGCCTTAAGCATTTGTTATGGTTCTGTGTCCTTCTCTTTTTCTGAAATTGGGGATGTGCTCTTCGGCCGCGATAAAACATCCTCTGTTTACAAAATTGTCACCTTTGTGCGGTTGCCCCGCACCTTTGCAGCAGTATTTGCCGGAGCAGCTTTAGCTGTTTCCGGCGTAATACTGCAAGTGGTACTTAACAACCCATTGGCTGGGCCAAGCACCATTGGCATCAATTCCGGTGCAGGCTTACTGGTTATGATGGTTACTACCCTGTTTCCGGCAATGGTACAATGGACACCCTTTGCTGCTTTTTTGGGGGCTCTTTTGGCTTCTTTGTTTATTTACGGCATTGCAGCCTGCACTGGCGCTTCCCGTGTCACAATTGTTCTTGCAGGAGTTGCTGTCAGCAGCTTTTTAAGCGCAGGTATAGATACTTTAGTAACCCTCTTCCCGGATGTTGCGGTAGGGGCCAATTCCTTTATGGTGGGCGGCTTTTCCAATGTAACAATGGATGGTGTCCGCCTTGCTTTACTGTGTATTGTTGCTGCCTTTGGCCTGGCTTTGCTGTTTGGCCACGATATGAACGTCCTTTTGCTTGGGGACGAAACGGCTCGTTCCTTGGGTATGCGGGTTGGGGTATATCGTTTTGCGCTTATTGTTATTTCCTCTATTTTGGCGGGCAGCGCAGTAAGCTTTGCGGGGCTTTTGGGCTTTGTAGGGCTTATTATTCCCCACGGTGCACGGTTCTTGGTGGGGGAGGATAACCGTTGCCTTATTCCAACCTCCGCCTTATGCGGGGGTATTTTCACTGTAAGCTGTGACCTGCTGGCCAGGGTTTTGTTTGCCCCCTATGAAATACCAGTGGGTATTATTATGTCCTTTTTAGGTGGGCCCTATTTTATCTATCTTCTTTTGCAGCGAAAAAGGAGTAAGATTTATGATTAAGTTAGAAAACATATGCAGCGGCTACGGCCAGGAAATAAAGGTGGAAAATGTTACGGTAAGCTTTCAAGCAAACCAAATTACCACTATTATTGGGCCAAACGGCTGTGGCAAAACCACTCTTTTAAAAACAGCCTGCCGTTTGCTGCGGCCTTTTTCAGGCACAGTAACCCTTGACGGCCAAAATTTTACAGATATTCCGCCAAAGGAATTTGCGCGGCAGGTTTCTGTTTTGCCCCAAGGCCGGAATGTGCCCAATATTACCATAGAAAACCTGGTTACCCATGGCCGTTTTCCTTACCTGGGTTTTGCCCGTAAAATAAAAAAGGAAGATAAGGAAATTGTTTTAAATGCTTTGGAAATGGTTGGTATGGCAGACAAAAGGAATAACAATGTAATGGAGCTTTCCGGCGGGGAAAGGCAGAAGGTATACATTGCCATGTTAATTGCCCAAAATACCAAAATTTTATTTTTGGACGAGCCCACCACCTACCTGGATTTAAACCACCAGTTTGAAGTGCTGGAAATGATGAAGAAGCTGCGGGGCCAGGGGAAAACCATTATTATGGTGCTTCACGATATCGGCCAAGCCCTTACCTATTCCCAGCGGATTTGCCTGATGGATCACGGAAAAATTTTAATGGATGATGAAGCGAATAAGGTAGGGGAAAGCGGGCTCATTGACCAGGTATTCCAGGTGCATTCCCAAGTAATGGAGATAGCCGGCAAAAAGGTGTACTACTTTATGCCTTCTGCATCTATTAGTAAATAGTAAATATAGAAACAAATGGTACAAAAAACCTCGAAAAACCACACAAAACACACCCTTTTTCACCAAAAAACAATAATGGCTGCTGTTTTTACCATTAGGACAATATGAGAATTCGGAGAAAACCATGGGCGCGGCCGGAGCTGGCGGCTTGCCCTTTTTGTATTGATGCACCAATGGGGTGCAGAGGACGTTGGGCAGAACAATTCCCTAAAAGGCAGCCCCTGCATTTGGAACTGGGTTGCGGCAAGGGTATTTTTACTGCTTTAAAGGCCTACCAAAACCAGGATATCAATTTTTTAGCCATTGATATTAAAAGCGACATTTTAGGGGTAGCAAAGCGCAACATTGAAAGTGTATATCATCAAACAGAAACACCAGTAGATAACCTGCGTATTTTTGCTTACAATATTGAGCAGATTTTAAATGTATTTGATGAACAGGACCAGGTGGAACGGATTTATATCAATTTTTGTAATCCATGGCCAAAGCCGAAGCAAAAGAAAAAAAGGCTGACCTATACCCGGCAGCTGGAACACTACAAGGTATTTCTAAAGGATAAGGGAGAAATTTGGTTTAAAACGGACGACGACGGTTTGTTTGAAGAATCCTTGGAATATTTTGCCGACCAGGGTTTTGCTATAAAATATCTTACCCGGGATTTGTACCAAAGCGGTTTTAACGAAAATGTGACCACGGAACATGAAAAAATGTTTACAGCCCAAGGGATACCCATTAAGTTTTTAATTGCGGTACATTGCAAAGGGTAGTCCTGCCAATAGAATAAAACAATATAAGGCACAGGCGGTTTTACCGCCTGTGCCTTATTGTATAAAGAAAACCACTCGCTAGGCGAGTGGTTCAAAAGAAGGCTTCTGCCG
>CAJTSZ010000038.1 GCA_910578755.1 uncultured Oscillospiraceae bacterium
CACAAGTTCGCAAAGCGAACTTGCTGCCAATTCAGCGGGGATACCCGCTGAATTGCTGTTTCTTCCCCTATTCTTTTGACGTCAAAAGAATAGGGCGCACAAGTTGGGCTTGCGTAAGCCCGCTGTAATGGCCTCCAAAAGAATAGGGGTAATTTACAGCGATACACCGCCGCAAGGTTTGGGCATGAAAGTTCCAATATAAGTTTTACAAAGATAATAACCGCTTTGCGGTTATTATCTTTGTAAAACAGAATTAGTACAAATTTAACACTTTCCCCTTTTGGCTATGGTATACTTGGTGTAGTAAAATATGCCCGGCGGGAATACTTCCCCGCTATGGCTATGTACAAACAGTATTTATTTCCCGCCGCAGCGCGGTGCTTTGCCTGCGGCGTTTATTTTACGGGAGGCTGTTATGAATCCCTATTCCAAAAATTACAGAGAAATATCCCACTACGCCTCATCCAATGCTGAGGACGGCTATATTTATGTAGAGGGCTATGGCTTTGCCCCGCCGCCCCCTGTGGTTACAGAACGCCGCCTTTTGCAGTGGTATGCCAATGGTATTGGCTTTTCCACACTGTTTATGGTGTTCTTCTCCTTTACCATGCCCTACCTGGTTTTAGGTGTGGCAGAGGTGCTTTTCCCTGCTACCCGAATATACGGTAACCAAATAGTGGCTTCCGCCTTTGTAATAGAACTTATCAATACAGCGTCCTCCGCCCTTTCCTTGGCGCTGCCTTTTATCCTTTTTGCCTTTTTGTGCCGCGCTCCCTTTAAGGTAGTGCTGCCCTTTAAGCGCTTTCCCTGTTCTATTGGTATTCCAGCTGTCTTTATTGCCCTTGGGGTAAGCGTAATAGGTTTGTTTTCTTCCACGCTCCTTTCTGCTGTTGCGGCCCTTTTTGGCCTTACGCCGGTTATGGGGGCTGTGTCCATGCCTCAGGATTTTGAGGCGGCAATTCTGTTTGTTCTGCGCCTGGCGTTTATTTCCCCTTTTATTGAGGAGCTTGTGTTCCGCGGCATTGTAATGAACACCCTCCGCCGCTTTGGGGACAGCTTTGCCCTGTGTGTTTCTGCGGTGCTTTTTGCACTGTTTCATCAAAATTTGGTACAGGCCCCCAACGCGTTTTTAATGGGCCTTGTTATTGGGTATTTCACCCTATGCACCGGCTCCCTGTGGGTGGGCGTCCTGATCCACGTTATAAACAACAGTATGGTTTTAATGTTAGACGGCGTTCTTTCCCTTTTGCCGGTGGAATACTATAGTATTATAATCCTTTTAGTATATGCTTTCTACCTGGTCAGCGGCATTGCAGGGCTTTTGTACTTGGTGCGCAGGCACCCCAATATGTTTATGCTGCTGCGCTCCTCCACTTTTTCTTCCGAAAGGAAAAAATACTTCACCTTTTTCTCCTCTGCCACCATGGTGGTCAGCCTAATTGTGCTGGGGATGTTCCTTTTGCAAAACATTGCATTTCTTTAAAAATAAACGGCCATTGGCAGGGAAGGGGGCCTATATGCCCTATTATGAAAAAGAAGAACGCTTTATGGCCCTTGCCTTAGCCGAGGCCCGCAAAGCCCTTGCCCTGGGCGAGGTACCTGTAGGGGCTGTGGTGGTTTTAGGGGAGCAGGTAATAGGCCGCGGTTACAACCGGCGGGAAACGGACCATTCCGTTATTGCCCACGCGGAGGTGCTGGCCATAGAGGATGCCTGCCGCACTTTGGGCACTTGGAGGCTGAACGGCTGCCAGCTGTATGTTACACTGGAACCTTGCCCCATGTGTGCCGGCGCCATTATTAATGCCCGAATTCAACGGGTGGTTTACGGCGTGAAGGACCCAAAAGCAGGCTGCTGCGGCTCCATTGCAGATTTTTTCGCAATGCCGTTCCCAACCACCCCACTGTGCCGTTCCGGCATATTGCAGGAAGAATGTTCCGCCCTGCTGCGGGACTTTTTCTCACAGTTAAGGTAAACAGATGCAAAAGGGAGGCCCTTTCTTTAGGTGGGCGTCCCTTTTTTAACACCTTTCACTGCAAATAAACTGCTTTCCACCGGAAGAGTTGTTGAAAACTATGTTGAATGTGTTGAAATAATAATATTACAAATTAAATTTACCAATTGTAATTACTATTCCACAGTTTCAACAATGCAGTTGTTGAAAGATTGTGATTTCTTTCTCAAACAAAGGTATTGCGGCTAAAATAGGGTTGAGGACTTTGTCATTTATACCATGAAAGCAATTATGAATAGGCTGATTGACAGTTTTGTAAAGGCGGTGTATCTTTATGGGGAAGAGATACATTAGGCGAAAGGAGCAAGCGGCAATGAACCTTCCGGAATGTTACCAGGAGGACATTTTCTTTTTCTTTAATGAAAAACCAAAGGAACTGGCGCTGTACCAGGCCCTGGAGCAGGCGGTGGAAAAGCGGCTGCCCCAGGCGGAGGTAAGGGTGCAGAAGAGCCAAATCAGCTTTTATGGCAAGTATCTGTTTGCGGCGGCCTCCCTGCCCGTACGCCGCAGGAAGGGCTGCCCGGAGCAGTGCCTTGTGGTAACCGTAGGGCTGCCCTGTAAGGTGGATTCCCCCCGGGTGGTTGTGGCGGTGGAGCCTTACCCCGGCCGCTGGACCCACCACATTTTAATTACCTGCCCGGAGGAAGTGGACAGCCAACTGATGGAATGGGTAGAGGAAGCCTGGAATTTTGCCCAAACCAAAGGCGGCGGGCGTAGGAAACGGGGTTGAGGAAAACAGCCTGCTTTTTACACTATTCCTCCAAAATACGCAGGAGAGCACCCCTTCCCACAGCTTTTGGTTTGCCTGCAAAAATTCCCCTGGGTGCTTATTCGGCAATATAAAAAAGCCTGGCAATCCATAAAGGATTGCCAGGCTTTTTTTACATCCTATGGGGCTGCCTTAAAACGGGAATTTTCCATACAGAGGAAAGCTCCTGGCCCTTCAAGGGTGATGTTTTCCTGCGTGGCGGCCCTCTATCTACTCATCTTGGGAGGAAATGCGCTGTATATCCTCCAAGGTAACCTGGGGATGGTGGTAGCGGCTGCGTTTTTTGGTTCGGTTTTTCCAGTTAATGGCCTGCTGAGGGCACCACTGGATGCAGGCTGTGCAGTGCTCGCACTGGTGAAGAAAGGTGGGGACGCCCTCTTTTATGGCAATGTTGCCGGCGGGACAAACTTTTTGGCAGAGGCCGCAGCCGGTGCAGCTGCTGCTTACCCGAAAGCTCTCGTCGGAGGAACTGTACCTTTTTACGCTGCCCCGGTGTAAAAAGCGGTAAAAGGGGGTAAGTATGGGGCGGCGGGGGGAAAGCCTTTTTTGCGCCATAACCTCCCCCATAATTTGTTTTAGGGCAGTAACAGACTGATTCAGCCCCTTTTCCACAGCCTTGGGGGTGGGGTTTAAAAGGAAAATATTATTTTCCGCCGAAACAAGCTTGCGGCCATAGGCCAATCTTTGGCCTTTCCATTTAAGTATGCGCTCCAAATCTGCCAGGGCAGCCCCAGGGGAAACACCGCAAGTGGCTACTCCAAAAATGTAGGGACGTCCAACAATCTCCAAACGGGTTACAAATTCTTCCATCATGCGGGGCATCCCCCAGGAAAAGGTGGGGAAAACAAAACCAATTACGTCGTAGGTGTTTTCTATTGTTGAGGCATCCTGCACGGCAAACAGTTCACCGTCGATAGCCTGGGCAATGCTTTTGGCCGCATGAAGGCTATTGCCTGTGGCGGAAAAATAATATACTGCTGCGTTTGCCATAGTAGACCTCCATTTTTATTTTTTAAAGCCGCCTTTGGCTGCAAGGCGGTAATTTTTTATTGCTTCGCAATAAAAAAGTTGATGTGCAAGCAAAGCAATTTTCGAAAGTTTTGCAGGCAAAGCCAAAAAACTTGCAAGGGGTGTTCACAGGGTTTGGTTTCGCACAAATGGCTCACGCCCCGTTTCGCCCTCCCCGCCCTATGCACAAAAAAATAGTTTCCCTTCGCTCAACCATTTTTTATAAGCTAAAGTATTATTATAACAAAAAAGTGAGGAAAATGCAAATTTACAGGTTTTTTACCCCTTTCCCCTTATTTTTAAAATGATGGGGTCCGGTAAACTGGAAGTTTGCCACTATCCCGCCACAATGTATTGTATTCCTTTATTTAAATTTTCCAATATGCTTTCCATAGAACTGCCTTTTCCATCAACATAGAAGTATGGTTCCTGCAATGGGCCTTTTCGTTTATCTAAGGCCTCAAACAATACAAAACGATGCGGATGAAATCCCTCCGGTTCAACAACTAATTCAGCAAGATAATTTGTACTTTCAATAATATATCGCAAATAATCCTCATTTTCCACAAGAACCTCTACGTTTATTTTGCCGCTATACATTGTTTGAACCGTAGTAAGCCACATTTGTATTTTATCTATCACTTCATACAGTTCCATTTTTACCCCGCAGCTTCCCGTTTTCTAAACCATTCTTCGCCCCAAAAAAGTGCATCCTGTGGGGATAATGCTCTCACGGGCTTATTCTTCATACAGGATAGCGCTGTTTTCCGGGTTGTTTTCGCCGCCGAACTGATAGTCGTTGCCGGGAATCAGGGCATTAAGGAGGATGCCCACAATGGCGGCAATGGCAAGGCCCGAAAGGTTAAAGGTAATGGTGCCCATTTGGAAGGTAATGCCCCCAATGGAGTTAAAGCCCAAGGCGCTTACCAAAATAACCGCCGCAATAATCAGGTTGCGGCTTTGGGTAAAATCTACCTTATTTTCTACAACATTGCGGATGCCAATGGCCGAAATCATACCATAGAGCATAAAGGAAACACCGCCGATAATTGCGGGTGGAACTGTTTCAATGGCGGCGCCAAATTTTGGGAAGAAGGAAAGAAGAATGGCCACTAGGGCAGCAATGCGCATTACCACAGGGTCGTACACCTTGGTGAGGGCCAAAACGCCGGTGTTTTCGCCATAGGTAGTGTTGGCTGGGCCGCCGCCCAGGGCGGAAAGGCTTGTGGCAAGGCCGTCGCCCAAAAGGGTGCGGTGCAGGCCGGGGTCGTTTAAGTAGTTGGAACCTGTGGTGGCGCTAATGGCCGCCATATCGCCAATGTGCTCCATCATGGTTGCCAGGGCAATGGGCATAATGGTTATAATGGCGCTAAGGCTGAACTTAGGCAGGGTAAGGGGCGCTAAGGCAAACGCTTTGGCGGAGGAAATGGCCTGGAAATCTACCTGGTTTGTCAGCAGCGCCACAATGTAAGAGATAACCACCCCTAAAAGGATGGGCACAATTTTCACCATACCCTTGCCCCAAATGTTACAGACAATAATTACAGCCAGGGCAATGCCGGCCAACAGCCAGTTTTGGCTGGCGTTGCTGATGGCAGTAGGGGCCAAAATAAGCCCGATGGAAATAATAATGGGGCCCGTGACCACCGGCGGGAAAAACCGCATAATTTTGCGGATGCCGAAAGCCGTAATCAGGCCGGACATCAGCACGTACACCAAACCGGCTACCAAAACGCCGCCGCAGGCGTAAGGGAGCAGCTCTGTATTGGCGGCGCCGTCGGCCAGCCGGGGCGCCACAGCGGAATAACCGCCTAAAAAGGCAAAGGAGGAACCCAGGAAGGCAGGAACCTTTCCTTTTGTAACAAGGTGGAACAGCAGCGTACCCAGGCCAGCCATAAGCAATGTGGTTGAAACACTGAGTCCGGTTAAAATAGGCACTAAAACCGTTGCGCCAAACATGGCAAAGGTGTGCTGTATGCCTAAAATAAGCATTTTGGGCACGCCAAGCTGGCGGGCATTGTAAATGCCAACTTCACCAATGGCGCTTTTTTTCTTTTTTTCGCTCATAATAAACCTCCTGTAATAAGCGGATTGCTCCGCCGCAAAGGAAACATCCCCCGCCGGCGCTGCTGTCCTAAATCTTTTTATTGTTTCACAATATGTGCAGGCAAATTTGGGCTGCAACAAAGCAATTTTCCCAAGTTTTGCGGGCGTAAGGGGCGCTTACAAAACTTTTATTTTGTACAAGTGCTTTGCGCCCCCATTGTTTCGCTTTGCTTACTATTTTTTATTGTAACAGATATAGGCAGGCAGGGCAACAAGTTTGTTGAAAGGCAAACTTGCGAAAACTTTCTTCTATGCCTGCGCCCGGCATTATTAAGCCCCTCAGGGCCGGCTGCCCCCGTTTTCGGGCTGGCTTGTAGCCCCTTAACTGTAAAGGGCTTCATCATCGGGCATTTGCTCCCGCTGCTCCAGCAGCTTGTTAATAAGCAGGCAAAACACCGTGGTGGAGGTAACGCCTGCAATTAAATCTACAGCAGGCTCGGCAAAAAACGCGGCGGTGGCCCCAAACCAGGCGGGGAGCAGCAAGGTGAGGGCCAGGAAGCTGATTTTGCGGAACAAGGACAAGGAGACAGCCACCTTGGCAATGCCCAGGGCAGTGAGGCCATCTACAAAGGTATATTGGAAGGCCAAAGGGATAATACAAAAGGTAAATACTTTTATTCCCCAAACAGAGGTTTTTATATATTCCGGGTCCTGGGTAAAAATACCCGCAAAGTACTGGGGGGCAATTTGGGAAATGGCAAACATAACAGCACAGAAAATAACACAGATAGCCAAAATATATTTTTCCCCCTGGCGAATACGGTCCACCTTTTTGGCCCCGTAATTGTAGCTTAAAATGGCCTGGGTACCGCCAGTAATGCCGCCCATGGGCATGGTGATAAGCTGCATATAGCTTTGCACCACTGTGGAACAGGTGATAAGCATATCCCCTTGGGAGGGGCCGCCGTACTTTTGGAGGACGTAATTGAGGGCAATAATAAGGATACTGTCTGTAGCAATAATAATGAAGGGAGAAAAGCCAAAAGTGACAACTCGCTTCATTATTTTAAGGGAATAGCCGCCAAAAGTAATACGGACAGGCACCCTTTTGCCCAAAAGCACCCAAAGGACAAAAAGGGTAGAAGTTGCCTGGGAAAGGACTGTAGCCACGGCGGCGCCGTTTACGCCCATGTTCAGCTTGAACATTAAAATAGGGTCCAGGATAATATTCATTCCCGCGCCAATAACCACCGTAAGCATACCTAGGGCAGAAAAACCCTGGCAGATAATAAAAGCGTTTAACCCTACGGATAATATAGCAAACACAGTACCTAATGTATAAATTGTCATGTAGCTGTTAGCGTAAGGAAAGGTAACACTGCTGGCGCCAAAGGTCATAAGCAGGGGGCCCTTTAAAGCAAGGAAAAAAGCGGTGAGGGCAGCGGAGAGCCCTAACAGCATAACAAAGCAGTTGGCCAAAATAGCCTCGGCCCCTTTTTGGTTTTTTTCACCCAGGCGGATAGCCAGCAGGGGGGAACCGCCGATACCAATTAGGGAGGCAAAGGAGGAGATAAGAGTCATAAGCGGCCCGCATACCCCCACGCCGGCAAGGGCCACTTCCCCTACCTGGGGCAGGTTGCCAATGTACATTCTATCTATAATGCCATAAAGCACGTTAACAAACTGGGCCAACATAGACGGAAGGGCCAGGCGCAGCACCAGGCTTTTCATATTATCTTCGCCTAAATTGTTTACTTTTGCCATTGTATGTTCTCCTTATAAGCAGGCCGCAGGCCAAAATTATCCCCAATATTGTACTCCTGTTAAGGAAAACAGTCAATTCTTCTTTAAGGAATAAATTGTAAATCCAACGGCCGAAGCGGAAACTGCCGTTTATGATTTGATCAATCTTTGCAAATACGCTGTTCCGTTTGCAAAGCCTCTTATACATAAAGTTTGGGTAGTGAGCCACTGCCCATTCCGCTATTTTGATGATAGAAAAAATTTATAAGCCTTTTTCAACACAAAAGAGAAAATGCGTGCAAAGCCTTGCTTTGCACGCATTTTTTGTTTGCAATATGCAGCAGCTGTTTATATTTTGTAATTTCTCCATTTGCCGGAGTGGAACCGCTGGAATATAAGCAGGGAACGCAGGAACTGGTCTGCCACCAAGGCAACCCAGGCGCCCATAAGGCCCATGCTTGTGCAGTTTATTAAAAGGATTGCCAAACCAGGGCGAACCAGCAGTACGGTAATAAAGGTAATAACAGCCGTTGCCTTTGTATCCCCCGCGCCCCGCAGCGCGCCGGCTAAAATAAGCTGGGAGGACTGGAAGGGCTGTACCAAGGCCACTAATTTTAAAATTTGCGCCCCCCATGCAATTACCTGAGGGTCATCGCTGTACATGGCCGTAATTGGCCCGCCAAAGAAGAAAAACACAAAGGCCAACGCAAAGGAAACCATCATGCCAAGCATTTGGGTGCGGTTGCTGTAGGCCTGGCCCATATCCGGGCGTTTTTTGCCCAAGCTTTGCCCCATAAGGGAGGTGGCTGAAACAGCGAAGGCGTTGCCGTTCATAAATGACAGGGCCTGAATATTCATACAAACCTGGTGGGCTGCAAAAGCCACAGTGCCTAAACCTGCCACAGTTTTGGAGTAAATAATCATACCGGCACGCATAACAAGCTGCTCCAGCATGGCAGGCATACCAATAACGAAAATGCTGCGCAGGGTTTCTTTATCCGGTTTATAGCTGTCAGTAAAGCGCATATGCAGGTAGCGCTTCCCGCTGAGGATGGCCCACATGGCTAAAACAAAGGCTACAATTTGGCCAATAACGGTGGCCAAAGAGGCGCCTGCAACTTCCATGCGGGGGAAGCCAAAATGGCCGTAAATAAGCAAATAGTTGAAAATAACGTTTACCACATTGGCAATGAGGTTATAAATCATGGCTGTGCGGGAATCGCCCACGCCCCGCAGGGTAGCAGTGACGGTACTGGTTAAGGCCATGGTAATAAAGCCAATGAACTGAATTTGCAGGTAAACAGTGCCTCCCGCCAGGGTTTCGGCATCGGCCGCACCCATAAATTGTATTAAGGTTTCAGAGGCAAAAAAGCCCACTACAGAGGATATGGCAGAAAGCACAAATGTAAGCAGCATAGCCTGCCGCAGCACAGTGTTTGCCTTTTCTGCCTCGCCGGAGCCTTTATACCGGGCTACCATGGCGGTGGCGCCCACGTTCATAGCCATGAACATGGTCATCATTAAAAACCTTGGCTGTGTGGAAAGCCCCACGGCGGAAAGCGCCCAAGGGCCAAGCTGGCCAACCATAATTAAATCCACCATAGAGGCCAGCTGGGTTAAAATAAGTTCCACCAGGGAAGGCCAGGCAATGTGAACAATATCCCCGTACAGCATACGGGAGGAAACACCCTCCGGCAGCGTTTTTGAAAGCTTTGGGGAAGTTTCCTGCGGTTCGTTTCCCCCGGTTTCAATGAAATCCAGCGCCAGGGATCGCATTTGTTTTGTTTGTACTTTTTCCATACCTTACTGCCGAAAAGCGGTCCGCTTTCCGCCTTACACCTCCATAAATTTAATATCATTTTATCTTTATACAATAATATTGTATTCCTTTTTTTATCTTTTGGCAATAAAGCTGGTTTTAAAAGGACATAATGCCCAAGCAAAATCGTTGCAAGCGCAACAATTTGCACAGAGAACAGGCGGTTTTTATTGGGATTTATATTATTACAATGGCAAAACAAGGTAGTTAGGCTCCTTTTTGGGCGCTCCGGCCCCCGTAGCCCAAACGTTACAGCAAGAGAAAACCTTTGCTGTAACGTTTTTCTTTTTGATAGTTAACCCGATTTGCCTATACCGGAATATAGGCAAATGTTTCGCAATCCATTTTGGGGGTATTGACTTCCTCCAAACCTCTGCCAGCGGGCTTACGCAGCCCGCACCTGCGCCCCTTTTCTTTTGTGTGAAAAGAAATTCGCCCTTCAGTGAAGAGCTACAAGTTTGGCAAAGCCAAACTTGCAAAACTGATTCATAGGCAGAAGTTATCGCAAGTTCGCTTTGCGAACTTGCTGCCAATTCAGCGGGAATACCCGCTGAATTGCTGTTTCTTTCCCCCATTTCTTTCTGGCGAAGAAAGAAATGGGGCCTGGGTGAACACTCCCAAAAAGAAAAAACTTACAGCGGTGCACCGCTGTAAGTTTTAGGGAAATTACCCCCCCATAATTAAAAATTTATAAAATACTTGTTGCAGCAGCCGCAGGGGCGCTGGAATAAGGTAAGCATATTTTTGCACCCACCCCGCGGCAGCCTCCGCATAGGGGAGCCACTGGGCAGGCAGAGGAAATATTAGGTCCGGGGAACCAGTTACTTGCTGGTCGGCAGAAAAGCCCGCAGGAGCACTTTGGCCCATGGGGAAAAGGGGCCCGCCCTGCACATCCTGCCCCAAAAAACAAAAGACACACAAAAAAGCTGCCCCAAGAAGGGAGAGGACAAAGGAATTAAAAAATAAACGAAAATAATAACGCCAATGGGCCAAAGGCTTCATAGGGCCTCCTTTCTTACTTTACACAACGGCAATAGCTACTCCGCCAAAAATAGGGGAAAGGGGAATAACCGGCCAGGCGGGCTGCATAAACTGAAATCAGCACCAGTTCTTTTTTAGGCTGGGAGCTTTTCTTTGGGCTGCTGCGGACAGGCAGGCAAGTTTTACCAAAGGATGGAGGTTTAAAAATGCGAAAACGGAAACGGAAATATTCCCCGCCGGCAGGCGGGGCTGTTATCATATTGGCTGTTGTTATTGGCGCAGGGGCAGCAGCCCTTTTGCCCTTGGCCAAACCCATACTGAAAAATGTGGCTGTGGTTTCTGTTATGGCCGCCAGGCCGGAACAATCCATGGAACTGCTGGAAAAACGGTTCTACAGCCAGTTGTATCCCCCCAGGGAGGAGGAACCGGCAAAGCCTTCCCCTGCCCCTCAGCCGGATTTGCCCAAGGAAACGGAACAGCAACAGGAGGAACCTCCTCAAGAACCCCAAAAGGAACCGGCAGAAGTGGAAAAGGAGCCTTCGCCCCCTTTGGAACAGATGGAAGAAATTCCCCTGGAGTACCAGGGGCCTGTAATTGAAGAAAGTATGTCCGTATTCCAGGAAAGGGAAGGGATGATCTCTTACGGAAAAGGAATGATACGCAACAGCAGCAACCTGCCGGACAGCGAGGTGCGCTCCATTTTAAGCCAGCCGGACGGCCTGGCTTTGAGCTCCCAAGGCCCCCAGGTGCTGATTGTACACACCCACGCTACGGAAAGCTTTGAACCCTTTGACGCCGCAGTATACGATACCCGGCATACCTGGCGGTCCACCGACAATAGGGAAAACATGGTAGCCATTGGGGATATGGTTGCCCAGGGGATTGAAAAATGGGGTATTGAGGTGCTGCACGATACTACCCAGCACGACTACCCCTCTTACAATGGCTCCTACGAAAGGAGCGCCGAAACCATACGGCGGTATTTGGAGGAATACCCTTCCATTAAGGTGGTGCTGGATGTACACCGGGACGCTATACAGCGGGAGCAGACTTTGGTAAAGCCAGTTGCAGAAATTAACGGGGAAAAAACAGCCCAGCTGATGATTATTGCCGGCTGCGACGACGGCACCATGGATATGCCCCTTTGGCCCCAAAACCTGCGCTTTGCCGCCGGGATACAAAACCAAATGGAAACCATGTACCCAGGGCTTACCCGGCCTGTTTTCTTTTGCTACCGCAAATATAACATGGATTTAACCACGGGCTCCCTGCTTATTGAGTTTGGCTCCCACGGGAATACATTGGAGGAGGTACTGCGCACTGGAGAGCTTGCCGGGGATGCCATTGGCCAGTACCTGGCGGGGAAAATTGTTGGATGACGCCTGCCGCGGTTGGAGATGGCCTTTTACGCGCTTAAAAAGGCCAGATCCTCCAGGGAAAGGGTGGGCTGCAGGGCCCTGTTAATCATTAGGGAAAGGGCCCGTGCCCCCCGGGAGATGAGTAAGTCAATCTCCCGGGGGGTAATCATCATCCCGGCAGCCCCCTTTTGGGAGGACAGGCTGCCTAAATCCACTACAGTGGGTATCCCTATGGAAACCACAGGCACCCCCAAAGTGGCCGCGCACAGCTCCTTGCGGGCGTTGAGCACGCCGGAACCAGGGGATATGCCGGTATTGGCAATTTGTATGGTGGTGCCAAGGCGGCTAATTTCCCCGGCGGCAAAGGCGTCAATAGCTATAACAGCGGCGGGGTTTAAACAATGAACCAAGGCCTTTACCGCTTCAGCGGCTTCTACGCCGGTTTTCCCCAGCACATTGGGGACCGTACAAGCCACAGGGCGCAGCCCTGTAAGGCCGGTAGCTTCTGCCACCTCCCCGGAAATATGGCGGGTAGCAACAACCTGCTCTGCGGCGGCAGGGCCCAAAGCGTCCGGGGTAATTTCCCGGTTGCCCAGGCCCACCACAAGCACCAGCCCCTCCTGGGGCAGCAGGCTGCGCAGCCCGGCAGCGGCAGCCTCCATATCCCGGGGGCTGTCGGCACTGTCCTTCCAAATTGGTTTTTGCTCCAGGGTAAGGTAAACGCCCTGGGGCTTTTTTAGCTGCCTAGCAGCTTGGGGCGTGGTAATTTCCACCACGGTGAAGGTGGATTTTTCTAAGGGCTGGGCGGTAACACTAACCCCAGGGGGCAAGTTATCCTTTTGGTTTTGGGCTTCTTCCAGGGCAAGGTCCGTGCGGCAGCTGGTCATAGTTATGCCTCCTTTAAAGCAGATACTTTTCCACAGTATTATGGGGGGAACATGGGCTGTTTATACCCCAGGCCCTTTCTTTTGTGTGAAAAGAAAGAGCCTGGGGCAGGGGGCGGGGAAACCCCGTTAGTATTGGCTTGGAAGCGGCCAAACGCTTCCAATTTACAGTGGTATCCCGCTGCAAATTTTGGGCTTGGGGCCAGCGTTGAAATGTTCACATTCCTATGTTAAAATAATGGGATAATAACGACAATGGCGTTATTATCTTTCCAAAAAACTGATTTTTCAACAGCAAATAACAGGAGCTTATGCAAATGAAGCTATTTTACCATATCAAAAAGGCCCTTTGCTTTCTTTTGTGCTTTGGGCTGCTTTTTCCACTGGCTGGGTGCGGAAAATCCTCCGCACTGCTGCGGTACGATATTTCCGCCGCCCCCCAGAACCTGGACCCCCAGTTTGCCACCGGGGCCGTAGAGCAGATGATTATTCAAAATATTTGCGAGGGGCTGGTGCGGCAGCTGCCCAATGGGGAAATTGTGCCCGCCCTTGCTGAAAGCTACGCCATCAGCGAAAGCGGGCTGCAATACACCTTTATTTTAAAGGAAGCCCAGTGGGAAAACGGCGCCCCCGTTACGGCGGAGGACTTTGTTTTTGCCTTTCAGCGCATGTTTAACTCTGTTTCCCGTTCCCCTTATGCGGAACAGTACGCCTCCATTTCCGGCGCGCGGCAAATTATGGAGGCTGGGGCAGCGGCTTCCTCCTTGGGGGTTTCCGCCAAGGACAGCCGTACTTTGGTATTTACCCTGGCCCAGGAGGACCCCTTCTTTTTGGAGCAGCTGTGCCACACGGCGGCCATGCCCTGCAACCGGGAATTTTTTGAAGAAAGCCGGGGAAAATACGGCACTACCGCAAAAATGACCCTTGCCAACGGTCCCTTTTACATCCGTCTGTGGGATAATCAAAGTTACCTGTATTTAAAACGCAGCGCCAGCTATTATGACGCCCAGGCGGTAGAACTGCCTGGGGTATACCTGTACATCCGGCGGGATGTTCCAACGGCCCAGCAGGAGGAAGCTGGAGAAGTTCCTTTAACCATTTATGAACGTGTGCTGGACGGCAGCGCCGACATTGCCCCGGCAAACTACCAGCAGGCCATGGCAGCCCAAGCCCAGGGCTGTACTTACCAGCGGCAGTCCAACACGGTTTGGGCCCTGGTGGCCAACTCTAACAATCAGCCCCTTGCTGCGGAAAATATGCGCAAGGCCTTTTTCCACTGCGTAAACCGGGAGGAACTGGAAGGTTACCTACAGGAAAACATGACCATTACAGACCGCCTTATCTCCCCGGAGGTGATGCAGTTTACCCAAAGCTACACCGAATCCGTCCCGGTTTCTGTAAACAGCTATGCCCCGGAACAGGCCCAGGCAGAATACGAAACCGCCCTGCCCCAGGCAAACCGCAGCGCCTTGGAATCCCTGGAGCTGCTGGTCCCAAACGAGGCCAACATCCCCTTTATGAGTGGGATGTTACAGCAAATGTGGGAGAGGACCCTTTCCTCCTTTGTAAATATTATTGCCCTCCCCAGGGAGGAACTGGAAAGCCGGGTGGCCGCCGGGGAATTTGATATGGCCATTGTTCCCTTTTCTTCCACCCAAAATACCCCCTTGGAAGTGCTGGGGCAATTTACTTCCAGCGGGCAGTGGAACAGCCGCAGCCCGGAATACGACGCCTTGTTTCACGCCGCCCAGGAGGCTAAAACAAAGCAGACCCTTCTGCCCGCCTTGGCCCAGGCGGAAGCCTTTTTGTACCGGGACTGCGCTGTGGTGCCCTTGTTTTATGAAACCACCTACACTATTTTTTCCCCGGGAGTGGATGGGGTAGAGCTGTACCCTTACAATGGCTTGGTATATTTTAAAAACGCCCGGTGTTACCGGTAAATAGGAATGAGGAGGGGCTATTTTATGGAGGAAAACCACAACACCATTTTAAAACAGGCGGTTCGGGCCGTTTTAAAGCCCCAGGGGCTGCTGCAAAAGGGTTCTTCCCGTATATGGGTGGACGACAACGGCTGGTTTTTCACCATTGTGGAATTTCAGGGCAGCTGGTGTGACAAGGGCAGCTTCCTCAATGTGGGTATGCACCATTTGTGGAGCGATTGGGAGTCCCTCATGCCTGTTTGCGGTATTTGTGATACACGCCAGTTTGGCTGGGCAGGCTACAAGGGGGACGGAGAAGCCTTCGCCCAGCAGGTAACTGCCCTGGCGGAAACCGCCCTGGCCCGCGTTTTGGAATACCGAAAAGCAGCAGACCCTAAGGCAGCCAAAATAATCCCCTTAGTAAACGACGGTATTGCCCCCTTTTGGGCGGCATGGAACCAGCTGTTAACGGCTGCCTTGGCGGGGGACGCCGCCCTGTGCTGCGCTCTGGAAAGGGAAGTTTTCCGCAAGCTGGAAATTATCCCTATTCAAGGGGTGGAGGCGCTGCTGGACCAGTACCTCCCCCTTTTAAACCGGCCAAAACAGCTTCAAAGGCGCCTTTTGGAGAAGATTGCTTCCCAGCGGGCCTTTTGGAGGAGCAAGCCGGGGCTGAAGCGGTTGGCGGTGCATCCTATTTATAGGTAATTTGTGGATAACAAAAGACCACCCTTTGGGGTGGTCTTTTATTATATCTTATATTAAGATTTGTCCCCCGGTTTAAAAATAAGGGCCGCCAGCAGAGCAAAGAAAATTGCCGCCGCAATGCCGGCTGCCGCTGCGGTAACCCCGCCGGAGAGCACCCCAAACAGGCCATGCTCCCCAACGGCTTCCCGCACGCCCTTGGCCAAAAGGGCGCCAAACCCGGTGAGGGGGACGCTGGCCCCGGCGCCTGCAAAATCCAGCAGGGGCTGGTACAGGCCCAGCCCGCCAAGGACAATGCCTGCCACCACATAGGAAACAAGGATGCGGGCAGGGGTGAGCTTTGTATAATCAATCAGCACCTGGCCAACGGCACAAATAAGGCCGCCTACCAGAAAGGCCTTTGCATATTCTAACAACATAGTAAAAACCTCCGTTTTACTGCCCAGCGCCCATATCTGGCCCAGGCAAGTGGGAAAGGTGAAGCAGGTGGGCAATGGAAGGGATGCTTTCCCCCTGCTGCACGCTGGTGGTGCTCATTAAGGCACCGGTTGCAATAAACAGCACGTCCCGCAGCTGGCCCTGCTGCAGCTCCTGCAAAATACGGGAGCAGAGGACAACGGCGGAACAGCCGCAGCCGGAGCCTCCTGCATGCACATCCTGTGATTCCCTGTCGTAAATCATCAGGCCGCAGTCCTGGTGGGCTTGGCTGATGGAATAACCGCTTTCCTCCATAAGCTGGGTTAGCATCCGGGAACCCACCAGTCCTAAGTCCCCGGTGAGAATTAGGTCGTAATTGGATGGATTGGTGTTGGTGTCTTCAAAAAAGTGCTTCAGGGTCATAGCGGCGGCAGGGGCCATGGCGGCGCCCATATTGTTAATGTCCTTAATACCCATATCCTCAATGGTGCCTACCGTGACCGCCCGAACAAAGGGAGGCCCGCTTTGCTCACCAACAACACAGGCGCCGGAGCCGGTTACCGTCCATTGGGAAGTAGGCGTACGCTGGCCGCCGTATTCCAAGGGAAAACGGAACTGCCGTTCCGCCGAACAAAAGTGGGAGGAGGTGACAGCCAGACAACGCTGGGCAAAGCCCCCTTCCACAAACAGGGCAGCCAGGGAAAGGCTTTCTGCCATGGTGGAGCAGGCACCGTACAGGCCCAAAAAGGGGACACCCAAATCCCGCAGGCCATAGGTAGAGCTGATGCACTGGTTCAGCAAATCTCCGGCAAAAAGGTACTGTATTTGCGTGGTAGAAAGGCCGCCCTTTTCCAGCGCCTTGTTTACGGCGTCCTTTTGCATACGGCTTTCGGCCTTTTCCCAGGAGGTTTCCCCAAAGGTGGAGTCCTCACAAAGCAGGTCGATGTAGGCGGCCATAGGGCCTTCGGATTCTTTTTTGCTGGCTACAGAGGCAAAGCCCGCAATGGAAGGGGCTTTGTCCAGCCGCAGGGTATAGGAACCAATTCTTGTTGCCATAACAGCGCTCCTTTCCGGCTAATACAGCCCAAATAAAAAGATGATAATACCATATACTACCGAGGCGGAAATACCGTACACCAGCACTGGCCCGGCAATGGAAAACATTTTTGCTCCAAGGCCCAAAACAAAGCCTTCTGTTTTAAATTCCATAGCCGGCGCCACCATGGAGTTGGCAAACCCGGTAATAGGTACCAGCGTGCCGGCTCCGGCGTGCTTTGCCAGGTTATCGTACACGTTAAGGCCTGTAAGCAAGGCGGAAAGGAACACAAGGAAAATAGAGCCGCAGGCGGAAGCAATATCCTTTGGAAGGCCCATGGAAAGCCCTAGGTTAATTACAGCTTGGCCAATACAGCAAATAAAACCGCCTACCAAAAAGGCTACGGGAATGTTAATATAGCTTTTTGATTTTGGCGAGGCTGAATTGCTCATAGATTGATATTCTTTTGCAGTCACAAAAAAACCTCCTTTTATGATAAAAAGATATGGTTGGGGAAAAATAGCTTATGGAAAGGCCCCTGTGGGAAAGGACCTATTCCTTTTAATTTTTTATTGTTTCCAATAAAAAGCTGATATGCTTTCCTTTACAAAAAATGAAACTTGTGCTGGTTTTATTGTTTCACAATGAAACTGAGATATACATTTTAAGGGCGCGCTGCCCCCTAAAGCCCCAGGCTCCATTTTTTGGAAATTTGTGAACATTTCCAAGCTTGTACTGTTGGGGCCTATGCAGGGGCTGGGTAAGCCCCAATAATAAAAACTTGGAAGTATTCACTTGTGCTTCATGGTATAATAACCGCAAAGCAGTTATTATATTTTAAAATGGCCGGGGCAATATGTTCGCTTTGCTCACTGCCCCATGGCCAATTATACCACTGTGCGCGCTGCGCTTTGTGGTATAATAACGACAAAGTCGTTATTATATTTCAATGGCCGGGGCGATGTGTTCGCTTTGCTCACCGCCCCATGGCCAATTATACCACTGTGCGCGCTGCGCTTTGTGGTATAATAACGACAAAGTCGTTATTATATTTCAATGGC
>CAJTSZ010000039.1 GCA_910578755.1 uncultured Oscillospiraceae bacterium
GTTATTATATTTCAAGTGGCGTTCGCCTCGCCCCATCTGGCGCTGCCAGCTGTTGCAACCGGCGAAACCGCCAATTATACCATTGCGCGCGTTGCGCTTCATGGTATAACAGAAAAAACGAAATAATAAATCAAAAATAGCAAATTGAGGAAATAATTATGGAGCATTTAACTAATGAAGATATTGAGGAGTTAGTATGGGAGTTTGTATTATAAAACCTTCAAAAATTGTAGAAATCATTGAAATTCAATATGATAATGTTGAATGTGATGATATAAGGGCAGTATAAAAAAGATTTCACACAAAGGATAAAAAATAACTGGTATCAGTCGTTCTCTATCCTTTTTTGTATGATTGTATTTACCGCTTCTGTGGCGGCGTTTGCTGGTTGGCTTTTGGGGGCGTTGCTCGTTTTAGGGGCTGAAGCCTGGCATATCCAGCCCCTTTTTTGCATATTGGTAAAAGAGCAGCAATAAAGGGGAAGGGGGTATGGGTATGAACTGCCGCATACAGGACTTTAAATATAAGGATGTTGTGTGTACGGCCGATGGAATCCGCCTGGGGTATGTGGGGGATGTGGAAATTGACACGCAAACGGCCCGCCTCACCGCGGTGGTAATTTGCGGGCGGCTCCGGTGGCTGGGGCTGCTGGGCCGGGAGGAAGACATTGTTATTCCCTGGGACGATATTCAGGTAATTGGGGAGGATACTATCCTTGTAAACTACAACCCGCCGGGCCAACTGCGCCGTAAGCGCCTGTTTTGGGGGGAAGGTTCCCGGGGGTGATGAAAAAACCGCAGAAATATACGGAAATACTTGCATTTTAAAAAAGAAGGTGATATAATCTTCAAGAATGATTTCTAAACAAGGAAATCAAAATAAAATAATACGCACGCTTTATAATTGTTAGACAGGTGCCGGCAAGGCCCGGAATTCTATCAAAATGCGTAAAGCGGAGGTAAAAACCAAGGAGGATTTAATCATGGGCGTAGTATCTATGAAACAACTTTTGGAAGCTGGTGTACACTTCGGTCACCAAACACGCAGATGGAACCCTAAAATGGCTCGTTACATCTTCACAGAAAGAAACGGTATCTATATCATCGATTTGCAGAAAACCGTTAAAAAGCTGGAAGAGGCTTATGCTTTTGTAAAAGAAGTATCTGCTAACGGCGACAACGTTCTGTTTGTTGGTACTAAAAAACAGGCTGGCGATTCTGTAAAAGAAGAAGCAGAACGCGCAGGCGCTCACTACGTTAATGCAAGATGGCTGGGCGGTATGATGACCAACTTTAAAACTATCCGCCGCAGAATCCAAAGATTGGAACAGCTGAGAAAAATGCAGGAAGACGGTACCTTTGAACGTCTGCCTAAAAAAGAAGTAATTAAACTGGAACTGGAAATTGAAAAACTGGAAAAATACCTTGGCGGCATTAAAACAATGGAAAAACTCCCAGGCGCCCTGTTTATTGTTGACCCAAGAAAAGAAAGAATCGCCGTTGCAGAAGCTAAAAAACTGGGTATTCCGATTGTGGCTATTGTTGATACCAACTGCGACCCAGATGAAATTGACTATGTTATCCCCGGCAACGACGACGCTATCCGCGCTGTAAAACTGATTGCTTCCACCATGGCCGATGCTATTATTGAAGGCAGACAGGGCCAGGAAGAAGCTCCAGCGGAAGAAGAAGCAGACGCTGAATAGTTCCAAATGATTTAAAAATAAGGGTAACACCCATACGGGAGGAATAAAAAATGGCATTTACAGCACAAGATGTAAAAAACCTGCGTGAAATTACCGGCTGCGGTATGATGGACTGTAAAAAGGCCCTCAGCGAAACAAACGGAGACCAGGAAAAAGCAATTGAATTCCTGAGGGAAAAAGGCCTTGCTGCCGCTGCTAAAAAAGCCGGCCGTATTGCTGCGGAAGGTATTGTTAAAGCATTGGTTGACACTGATAAAAAAGTTGGCGTTGTTGTAGAAGTTAACGCAGAAACAGACTTTGTTGCAAAAAACGCTGAGTTCCAGGAATTTGTTACTGTGATTGCTCAAACAATTATTAACCAGAACCCTGCCGATGTAGACGCTTTGGCCGCCTGCAAAGCAGAAGGTACTGACGTTACTGTTGCTGACCTGCTTACAGAAAAAATCCAGAAAATTGGCGAAAATATGAAAATCAGACGTTTCACCCGCTACGAAGGCGATGTTGCCACCTACGTTCACAGCGGCGGCACCATTGGTGTAATGGTGAAATTTAATACTGACGTTGCAGGCAAAGAAGGCTTTGCTGAAATGGGTAAAGACGTTGCAATGCAGGTTGCGGCTGCAAACCCAGGCTTCCTGACAGAAGCAGACGTTCCAGCAGAGGTTTTGGATAAGGAAAGAGAAATCCTGAAGGTTCAGGCTATGAACGAAGGCAAACCAGAAGCCATTGCAGAAAAAATGGTTGCCGGCAGAATCCAGAAATTCTACAAAGAAAACTGCCTTATGGACCAGGTATTCATTAAAGACAACGAGCTGACGGTTAAAGCATTCGTTGAAGCCAAAGCAAAAGAGCTGGGCGGCAAAATTGAAGTTGTTAGCTTTGTTCGTTTGGAAAAAGGCGAAGGCCTGGAGAAAAAAGAAGATAACTTTGCTGACGAAGTTGCCAGCATGGTAAAATAGGCAAGAATTTTAGCGGGGCAATGCCCCGCTAAATTTTTTGCGGGATTTTTTGAGGTTTTTTGAGATTTTCTCAAAAAATTTGCGCTTTTAGGGTTGAGCAATTCCCGCAGTACAAAGGGCTAAAAGCAGCACATACCCCCGCCAGGAAAAGCACATCTTTGGAAAAAGGAATCGCTTCACTAAAGGGAGGGCAAAGAGGCCTTGGCACAGGTTACACCTGCGCAAACACTTCTCTTTACAATTTAGGTCTTTACAGACGCTAACAGGTATTGTAAAATAGATAATAATGTATACTTATGGCAGCCATGACAGGAAGTAAAACAGCAAAACAATAGGAGTGATAAAAATGGGCTTGGCATATAAAAGGGTTTTAATTAAATTAAGCGGTGAAGCCTTGGCTGGAGACAAAAAAGTTGGCCTGGATTATGATAAAGTAACGGAAATTTGTGAAAGCATTCGGGACTGCGCTAACTTAGGGGCCCAAATTGCCATTGTAGTAGGCGGCGGCAACTTTTGGCGAGGGCGTTCCAGCGGCAAAATGGACCGCACCCGTGCGGACCACATGGGTATGCTGGCAACTGTAATTAACTCTTTAGCCTTGGCCGACTCCTTGGAGCAGCTGGGCTGCGATGTACGTGTACAAACCGCCATTGCTATGCAGCAAATTGCAGAGCCCTACATCCGCAGTAAAGCGGTGCGCCATTTGGAAAAAGGCCGCGTTATTATTTTTGGCTGCGGCACCGGCAACCCCTTCTTTTCTACCGACACTGCATCTTCCCTGCGGGCGGCAGAAATTGATGCCGACGTTATTTTAAAGGCCACCCTGGTGGATGGCGTTTATGACAGCGACCCAAATAAAAACCCCAATGCCAAAAAGTACGACCAGGTTTCCTTTACCCAGGTGCTGAACCAGCAGCTTAATGTTATGGATATGACGGCCTTTTCCATGTGCCGTGAAAACAACATCCCTGTTTTGGTCTTTAGCCTAAGCGACCCCCACAACCTGGTGCGGGCAATTAACGGGGAAAGCGTTGGCACTTTAGTACATAACAATTAACCTAAAAATAAAAACCAGTTTAAAACCATAAAAATTTGTCAAAGCTTTTTTTGACAGGATGGAGGAATTACCATGAAAGCTCAGTTTAAAGAAATGGAAGAAAGAATGAACAAAACCATAGGCTCCCTGGAAAAGGAGTACCGTTCCATTAACGCAGGCCGCGCAAACCCTGCCATTTTGGAGAGGATTTCTGTGGATTATTACGGCGTTCCAACCCCTATTCAGCAAATGGCTGCGGTGAATGTGGCAGATGCAAGAACATTGACCATTCAGCCGTGGGATAAATCTTCCATGAAGCTGATTACAAAGGCAATTCAGGCTTCTGACATTGGCATTAACCCAACAGACGATGGTTCGGTTATCCGCCTGAACTTCCCAGCCCCAACGGAGGAGCGCAGAAAAGAGCTGTGCAAAAAGGTAAGCAAACAGGGTGAAGAAGCAAAGGTAGCTGTGCGTAATATCCGCCGCGATACAGTGGATAAGCTCAAGGCAATGAAAAAAGCCAACGAAATTACCGAGGATGAGCTGAAAGACGGCGAAAAACAGGTGCAGGATATTACCGATAAATTTATTAAGAATATCGACCAAATGGTAAAGGATAAAGAAAACGAGGTTCTTTCTATCTAATTTTGTTCCAGTATGGTCCGCCGTTTTGCTATAAAGCGGCGGATTTCTGATACCATGAAGGTGGTGCTTTTATGACGCAGAATACGGTCCCGCAGCATGTGGGCATTATTATGGACGGCAATGGCCGCTGGGCAAAGCGGCGGGGCCTGCCCCGGCAGGCGGGCCATAAGGCGGGAGCGAAGGCTTTTCGGAATATTGTAAAGCACTGCCGCCAGCGAAAAATCCCTTACCTTACGGTGTACGCCTTTTCTACCGAAAATTGGAAACGCCCCAAGGCAGAGGTGGAGGCTATTATGCAACTGCTGGAGGAATATTTGGATGAAGCCTTTGCCCATGAGGATGAAGACAAGGATGTCCGGGTGCAGGTATTGGGAGATATTTCGCCCTTAAAACCGGAGCTTCAGGAAAAAATAAAACAAATCCAGGATAAAAGCCGGGATAAAACCGGCCTTACCGTAAACATTGCCTTAAATTATGGCGGACGGGACGAACTGGTCCACAGTATGCAGGCTTTGGCCCAAAGGGTGAAGGAAGGCCGCCTGCAGCCGGAAGAAATTACAGAAGGCACCATAGAACAATGCCTTTACACCGCCGGCCAGCCGGACCCAGACCTGATTATCCGCCCCAGTGGGGAGCTGCGCCTTTCCAACTTTTTAATTTGGCAGTCGGCCTATGCGGAATTTGTTTTTATGAACGTCCTTTGGCCCGATTTTGGACCCCAGGAGCTTGACCAAGCTTTAAAAGAATTTGCTGGCAGGAACCGGCGCTTTGGGGCCGTTTAAGCAGGCCATAAACTATTTAAGGTACTTTAGGTATAAATAGAAAATAAAATACTATAAGTAAAGTACAAATAGTATAATTGGTATAAAAAATACAAATTAAAAGAGTGGTTTTTTCACATTATCACCCGCACTTGGCATGAATGGCGGGAAAATATAATATATTGAATAGAAGCATTTAGATGAATATTTTATATCCGCATTTGGGCGGATAGATTGGAGTGATACCGTGAAGCAAAGGATTATTTCCGCTGCAATCGGTTTGGTGGTACTGGCAGTCATTCTTATGTTTTTTGAAACATGGCTGCTTAATATGGCAATCAGCGCTATTGCAGTTATGGCGCTTTATGAATTTGCAGCCGCTACAAAAATAAGCCAAAACAAGGTTTTGGCTTTTATTTCCTATATGGTGGCCGCTGTAGTGCCCTTTATTCCAAGGGAACAGGAGTTTGACCTTTTGCCGGTAGTTATTTTGCCCTATATGTTTTTGTTGTTTTGCGTGCTTCTTTTTTCCCACAAAACAACCCGGGTAGAGCAAGCTGCCCTAACCTTTATGGTAAGCATAGGCGTTCCCTTGGCCCTTTCCACCGCAGTTTACCTGCGGGACGCTTATGGGCTGGCGCTGGGTATGTTCTATGTGATTTTAGCCCTTGGCAGCGCCTGGTTTTCCGATTCTGCCGCTTATTTTACCGGCAAGGCCTTTGGCAAGCACAAACTGTGCCCAAATATTAGCCCCAACAAAACAGTAGAGGGGGCTGTAGGCGGGGTTGTGGTTGGCACGGGGCTGCTCCTGCTTACTGCGCTGCTGTTCCAGCTGGCCGCGCCCCTTTGGGGAATGGCAGTGGAGGTAAACTACATATTCCTGTTGTGTATTGCCCCAGCTGCAACCGTGGTTGGTATGGTGGGGGATTTAAGCGCCTCTATTGTAAAACGGCAGTTCCAAATTAAAGATTTTGGCAACATTATGCCAGGCCACGGCGGCGTTCTTGACAGGTTTGACAGCGTACTTTTTTGTGCGCCCTTTATTGGGGTGGCAGTGAAACTGCTCCCCGTTGTTACAGTGTTATAGTTTTGTGCAAATCCATAGGCGGGGAGGCTGCATGCTTCCCCGCCTGTGCAGGGAAGGTGAGTTTTAGCCATGAAACAAATTACTGTTTTAGGTTCTACAGGGTCTATTGGTACCCAAAGCCTGGATGTTTGCCGCAATGCCGGTTACCCGGTGTACGCCCTTTGCGCCCATAAAAATATTGGGCTGCTGCGCCAGCAAATAGAAGAATTTCATCCCCAATATGCGGTAGTTATAGACGAAGCTGCCGCTTTGCAACTAAAAGCAGTGCTGCAAGGGCAAAAAACCCAGGTGCTTTCAGGCTACAACGCTATGGTTCAGTTGGTGGGCCAGCAGGGTATTGGTACGGTAATTAATGCCATTACAGGGGTTCAGGGGCTTTTGCCCACAGTAAGCGCCCTAAAAGCAGGAAATCAGGTGGCCCTGGCCAACAAGGAAACCCTGGTGGCAGGGGGAAAGCTGGTTATGGCTTTGGCCCAGGAAAAAAACTTGCCTGTCCTTCCCATTGACAGCGAACATTCCGCAATATTCCAATGCCTTCAGGGGAACAATAAACAGCAGGTGGAACGGTTGATTATTACTGCCTCCGGCGGGCCATTTTTTGGCTGGGATACCCAGCAGCTAAAAAATGTTACCCCCAGCCAGGCCCTCAACCACCCTAACTGGGCTATGGGGCCTAAAATTACTGTAGATTCCTCCACCCTGGCCAACAAGGCCCTGGAGTTTATTGAGGCCATGTGGCTGTTCCAAATGCCACCGGAAAAAATACAGGTGGTGGTACACCGCCAAAGCATTATCCACTCCATGGTGGAGTATGGCGACGGCTCTGTTATGGCCCAAATGGGCGCGCCGGATATGCGTATTCCTATCCAGTATGCCCTAACCTATCCCCAAAGGCTGCCATCCCCAGCAAAACGGCTGGATTTGCTCTCCTGCCCGCCCCTTACCTTTTCCCAGCCGGATACAAAAACCTTTACCTGTTTAAAAAGCGGTATTTGGGCGGCAAAGCAAGGGGGCCTATACCCCTGTATTTTTAACGGCGCCAACGAACAGGCCGTAGAACTGTTTTTAGAGGGGAAAATCCCTTACCTTAGTATTAGCCAGGCGGTAGAACGGGCCTTGGAGCACTTTGCCTTTGAAGAGTATACTTCTGTGGAGCAGGTGCTGGAAAAGGATAAGGAGGCCAGGGCCTTTGTGCGGCAGTGGCTGGGCCAATAGCCCTATTTTTAGGAAATGGTTGTGATGAAAAAATGACGACAAGTTTGCCAGTAACAATTATTTTGGTTGTGCTTATGTTTGGGTTTATTATTTTTATCCACGAGCTGGGCCACTTTTTAACAGCCAAGGCCGCCGGGGTAAAGGTGCATGAATTTGCCATTGGCATGGGCCCTGTCCTTTTTAAATTTTATAAGGGGGATACAAAGTATAACCTGCGGCTGCTTCCCATTGGCGGTTTTGTTGCCATGGAAGGGGAGGACGAGGAAAGCAGCGACAGGGACGCTTTTTGCAATAAACCGGTTTGGAAGCGCATTATTGTAGCCGGCGCCGCTATGAATATTTTGTTTGGGTTTATCCTCATGTTTCTTTTGGTTTCCATGCAGGGGCGCCTTTCCACCACCCAGGTGGCCCTGTTTGACGAGGGCGCTGTAAGCAGCGAAAAGCTGCAGGTGGGGGATGTTATTTTAGAGGTAAACGGCGCCAACGTCCACATTGCCAACGACCTGGTTTTTGAACTGGTGGGCGCTGGGACCGACCCCGTCAATATGCTGGTACAGCGGGATGGGGAGGAGCTCCTTTTGGAAAACATCCCTTTCCACAGCGAGGTTTTGGAGGACGGCACCGCCGTATTTTCCATGGATTTTAAAGTGAAGGGCGTCCCCAAAACCCTTGGCGGCATGTTTAGGGAATCTTTTTATATGACCACCGGCGTGGTAAAACAGGCGTGGGTTTCCTTTATTAAACTGGTTACCGGCCAGTTCCAGGTAAACCAGCTTTCCGGCCCGGTAGGGGTTAGCGGCGCCATTGGCCAGGCTGCCGCAGTAGGCTTCAGCAGCCTTATTTTAATGGTGGCCTTTGTCACCATTAACATTGGTGTGTTTAACCTGCTACCTTTGCCCGCCCTGGACGGCGGCCGCTTGGTGTTTTTAATTATCGAGGGCCTGCGGGGCAAGCCGGTACCAGCCAAGTATGAGGGCCTTATCCATGCCGCTGGCCTGGTGCTGCTGATGGGGCTGATGATTTTTGTCACATACCAGGACATTGTACGGCTTATCAGCAAATAGCCGCAGTGGGTGCCAAAAAGAAAGAAGGAGACACAGTGAACAGGAAATTGACAAAACAAATTTCTGTGGGTAGCGTTGCCATTGGCGGCGGCAGCCCGGTGGTAATACAATCCATGCTGAACACGCCGGCGGAAGATTTTGAGGCCAGCGTGGCCCAGGCAAAACGGCTGGAAACCGCCGGCTGCCAAATTATCCGGGCCGCTGTTCCAACCAGGGAGGCTGTGGGGCTTATCCCACGGCTGAAGGAGGCGGTACATACCCCCATTGTGGCGGATATTCACTTCGATTACCGCCTGGCCCTGGAAGCTGTAGCCGCCGGGGTGGATAAAATACGCATTAACCCGGGGAATATTGGGGATGCAGGCCGGGTAAAACAGGTGGTTGAGGCATGCCGCAGCCACAATGTGCCCATTCGGGTTGGGGTAAACAGCGGTTCGGTAGAAAAACAGTTTTTGGAAAAGCACGGCGGCCCTACGGCCCAGGCCTTGGTGGACAGCGCCTTGTATCACGCCTCCTTAATTGAACAGTTTGGTTACGGAGAAATTGCCCTTTCCCTAAAATCTTCCAGTGTAGCAGCCACCATAGCGGCCTACCGCCTGGCAGCCCAACAGTGCAACTATCCCCTGCACCTGGGGGTTACTGAGGCAGGTACCACCCGCATGGGCTTGGTAAAATCTGCTGTGGGGATTGGCTCCCTGCTGTGTGACGGCATTGGGGATACCATACGGGTTTCCCTGACGGCAGACCCAGTGGAGGAAATTGTTGCTGCCAAGGATATTTTAAAAGCAGTTGGATTAGGCGGGCAGGGCCCCAACCTGATTTCCTGCCCCACCTGCGGGCGGACAAAAATTGACCTGGTGGCCCTGGCCAACCAGGTGGAGGAGGCGCTGCGGGGCTGTAAAAAGAACATTACAGTAGCGGTTATGGGCTGTGCTGTCAACGGGCCAGGGGAGGCCAGAGAGGCGGATATTGGCATTGCTGGCGGCGACGGCTGCGCCCTGCTTTTTAAACATGGGGAGATTATTGGCAAAGTGCCTGAGGAGCAGGTGCTTCCTGCCCTTTTAAAAGAGATTGAACAACTATAAATAAAGGACAAAAAAGCCAGGCAGCTTTTTATAAAAGGCTGTCCTGGCTTTTTATTGGGGGAACAATTGTTACATTGTTAATGGAAAACAGGGGCTTTTTGCTCTCTTTTACTATCCATCCTATCTATTTGGAAGTTGCTGATTAGTTTATTCAGGGTCCGCGCCTGTTGGGACAGTTCCTTGGACACTGCTGCGCTTTTTTCTGCGGCGGAGGAATTGTCCTGAACGACGGAGGATATTTCCTTAATACCGGATTCAACCAGCAATATCATCTCTGACTGCTGGATACTTGCATTGGCAATTTCATCCATCAAAGTTTTAATGGATTGGATGCAGCTGTTGATGTCCTGCATAGCGGAAACGGCCAGGCCTGTGGATTCTGTTCCCGTTTTAACACTTTCAATGGAATGGCTGATTAGGTTGTTGGTATTCTGTGCAGCCTCGGCAGATTTTGCCGCCAAGGTACGTACCTCGTCCGCCACGACGGAAAATCCTTTGCCTGCCACTCCGGCACGGGCGGCCTCTACAGCGGCATTTAGAGCCAAAATATTTGTCTGAAATGCAATATCTTCAATGGTTTTAATAATGGTGCCTATCTGTGCGGCGGATTGTTCAATATTTTGGGTGGCAGTGGTAAGCTGCTCCATCCTTGCGTCAGCCTCAACGGCAAAGCTGGTGGCCTTGGCTACTAACTTGCTGGCGCTTCCACAGCGCATAGTACTGGTTTGAATACGGCCGGTAATGGATGTAACATTTGTCATAAGCCCGTCAACGGAAACGGACTGCTCTGCCGTGCCTTGGGCAAGGGCTTGGGCGCCGGAGAATACAAGCCCCGCGCTGGCGTCCACCTGGGAGGCTACCTGGGAAATATTGTATATTACATTTACTAAATTGGCATGGATAGATTGCAGGCTGGCAGAAAGGGCCTTGAAGTCGCCTATATAGTAGGACTCGTTTTCTGTAATATCTATAGCAAAATTTCCCCTGGCCATTTCGTCAAGGATGCGTCCCACATCGTCAATGGTTTTCCGCAGGCAGCCGCATACCCTGTGGGTGGTTTGGGCAATCATACCAATTTCGTCCGACCGGCCGTAAAAGGGTTCCAGTTCCTGGTCGGCGGATAAATTCAAATCTCCCAAGCGGCCTATGGCACATTCAACCACCATAAGCTCCCGTCCTACGCGCCGCAGGAACAGCAGGGTAAACAGGATAACAGCGGCGGCCATAACCGCGCACAGCACGCCTACCAAAATGCGCACATTGGTTACAGAGGAAAAGACCTCTGTTGCGTTGTCGCGGACCATAAATACCCATCCGCGGTCCTTCAAATATTTGTAAACCACAAGCTGATTAACACCGTTTTCATCTTTGTAGGAATATGTATTTGCCTGGGTACTATTGTCAGCCTGAATACGTTTGATTATTTCCAGGTAGCCTGGGTCGGTAGTTTTCGTATTTAGCAGTTCATCGTCCTTATGGTAAAGATATACGCCTGTGTCCACATTCAGGAACACATACTCGCTGTCGGGCAGGCCTGTGATGTCCAAATGCAGCAGCGAGTCCATAAGGTGGCTGGCATAAACGCCGGCCCCCACATAACCAATGCATTTTTGCCCTTCAAATATGGGGTAGTACATGGACAATATCATGCTGCCAGTGCCTGGGGACTTCATAATGCCCAAATTGGTCAGCTCCGGCTGGGCCAGAATGGTGTCCTGAAAGGTTTTTAGCGAATCCCCCGACCGTGTGGTTATGCCAATGGCCCCCTGGGAGGTATGGGCCAGGACATAAGTGTTTGGAGTGGCGATGTACAGCCCCTCAAACACGCCTTTTACAGAGGCAAAGGCTTCGGTATACTTTTGGGCTTTGGCCAGTATTTCAGGGTTGTCAGGGGCCAGGAGCAAGTCGTGAACCTCGCTGCTGAGGGAAAAGGCGGTCATATACTCCTCCGCGGAGAGTACATACTCATCAATAATGGAGGCTCTGGCCTCCACAGCGTCGGTCATTTGGTTGGTAATATCTTTTTTACCACGGAAGCGGCGTTAGTAGATACAAACAGCCAAAGCAGCACCATTCCAATTAAAGTGACAAGTGTAGTAAGTATTCCAATTTGTGTGGCAAGTTTCTTGTTTTCCATAAAGTGCATAAAAGTGCCCCCTATTAAGAAAAAATTTTAAAAACATTGGCCCAATTTTATTTTGTGTTTCTGGTTGGATTGGTATGTTCTGCCCTAGCAGGTTTAATAAAAACAGAAGCAAAAAAACAAATTGGCTGATGATATAATAATCTATCTTTCGCCAAATTTCAATAGTTTTTAAGTAGCCGCAGCCCACACTTTTTGGTGCCCATAGTCAAGTGTGGAATTGGCTGTACATCAGGTCCTCTTGGATGCGAAGGTCGGCCCCATAGGCCTTTCTTCAATTACCTGATGAACGAAGTTTTGGGTTATTTTGCCCGATTTCTTCTTTCCCCGCCAGCCTTTGCACCACTTTTTGCAGTGCTTTTGTGCTTCTGAAGGCCGATATTCCTTTGAGTCACTTCTTTTTTCCTCTCTTCTTCCCTTTGCACTTACATTGTAAATCAGCATATAAAGAAAACTGCACCCCTGCATTGGTAAGGAGGGGTGCAGCTTACTATTTGCGGCTGGGTGCCCATGTTTTGGGGAACAGCAGTAAAAGCAGGGGGAAAATTTCTAACCTGCCCAAAAGCATGGCCGCCGAAAGCACCAGCTTGGAAAGGTTGGAAAGCAGGGAAAAATTCCCCATAGGCCCTACAACCCCAAACCCTGGCCCTATATTGCTGAAGCAAGCCAGTACCGAAGTTAGGGTGGTTTCCATATCAAACCCATCTAAAGAAACCACAAGGCCGCACAGCAAGAAAAGGAAAATGTAAGCAATAAAAAATACCTGGGTGTTGTTTATAGTATCATCGTCCACCCGTTTGCCGTCCATTTTTAAAGGGCGCACATAGCGGGGAAAAAGCATTTGCAGCAGGCTGTTGTAGGCCTTTTTCACTAAAATTATAATGCGCGAAACCTTTACACCGCCGCCAGTGGAGCCACCGCTGGCCCCAATAAGCATAAGCAGCATTAAAATAAATTTGGAAAAGGTGGGCCACAGGTTAAAGTCTGTAGTAGAAAAGCCAGTGGTCGTCATTACAGAGGCAACTTGGAAGGAAGCCAGGCGGAACGCCTGCCCAAGGCCGTTGGTAAGGCTTAGAATGTTCAAAGTAATAAGCCCCATAGCGCCTAAAGCAATGCCTAAATACCACCACAGCTCCTCATTTTTAAAAACGTGTTCAAAATCCCGCAGCAGCAAATAGTAGTACAGGTTAAAGTTAATGCCAAAAAGCAGCATAAAAACAGTAATGACCCCATCAATATAGGAGCTGTTGTAAAAGGCAATGCTGTTGTTTTTAACGCCAAAACCGCCAGTACCTGCCGTGCCAAAGGCGGTAAGCAGGCTGTCAAAGAAGGGCATGTCCCCCAGCAGCAGAAAAATGATTTGCAAAAAAGTAAGCGCTATATACAGCAAGTACAATATAATAGCGGTGCGCTGCATTTTTGGCACCAGCTTTCCTACCGAGGGCCCAGGCATTTCTGCCCGGATCAAGTGGCGGGAATGGTCGTTTGCCATGGGCAGTACCGCCAGTACAAAAACCAAAACCCCCATGCCGCCAATCCAGTGGGTAAAGCTGCGCCAAAACAGCAGGCTGTGGCTTAGGGCTTCTACATTGTTTAAAATACTGGCCCCTGTGGTGGTAAAGCCGGAAACTGTTTCAAAAAAGGCGTCCACATAGCTGGGAATAGCTGCACTGAGCCAAAAGGGTATGGCGCCAAAAAGGGACATTAAAACCCACGAAAGGGAAACAATAACAAAGCCGTCCCGGGCATAAAACACCTTATTGGTTGGTTTTACCCCTATGGCGGCAATGCTGCACAGCCCCACCAGGGCAATAGTAAGGGCAAAGGCCATGGAGCAGCCGTCCTGATATATAAACGAAACCCCCAAAGGCAGCAGCAGCAAAGCAGCCTCGGTGGCAAGCACATACCCAAGGGTATGTATAACTACCTTATAATTCATGTTGCGCCCCCTACTGCAAAATATCGTTTAAGTCCTGCAGGCCGTCCCGGGTGGTTACTACAATTACATTGTCGCGCACTTGAATGCTGTCGTTACCTCCAGGGAAAATAAGGCGGCCGCCCCGTATAATGCTGGCAATCAGCAGCCCTTTTTTCAGGGAAATATCCTTTAAGGGAATGTTTTTTCCCCGGAACTTTTCCCGGACCCGGAACTCCAGTGCTTCCACCTTATTATCAACCACCTTTGTCATGGCCTCTACATTGCTGCCCAAGGAATTCTGCATAGCCCGCACATAGTGTACAATGCGGTTAGCGGCAATAATGTTGGGGGTAATGGCACAATCAATACCGGCCCTTTCTAAAAAGGTGCCTAAGGTAAGGTGGTTTATTTTTGTAATTACCTTGCTTACGTTTTCTGAAGCTGCAAACATGGAAATAACAACGTTTTCCTCGTCCAGCCCGGTTAAAGCAACAACAGCGTCCGTATCGGCAATGCCTTCCTCCATTAGTACCTCCTGGTCGGAGCCGTCTGCGTGAAGCACCATAGCCTTAGGCAGCAGTTCCGCAAGGGTTTGGCAGCGTTCCTCGTTCAGCTCCAAAATTTTTACGGACATTTTCATTTCCAGCAGCTGCAGCGCCAGATAATAGCTAATGCGCCCACCGCCTACAATAATTACCGATTTTATTTTTTGCTTTACCATGCCTATGGCATGGAAAAAGGCGGTAATTTCCTTTGGGGAAGAGGTAATGCTGATGCGGTCCCCAACCTCCAAAACAAAGTTACCATCGGGGATAATAACCTGGTTGTTGCGCTGCACAGCGCAAATGAGTATTTTTACATGGAAGGTGCCAGGCAAAGTATACAGGGCTTTGCCGGCCAAAGGGCATTGCTCCCCAATGCGGTATTCAATCAACTCCACCTTGTTGTTTGCAAAAAAGTCCACTTTCATAGCGGAAGGGAAGCGCAGAATACGGGCAATTTCCTGGGCGGCAGCAAGTTCCGGGTTGATAGACATGCTTAGGCCCAACTCGTCCCGAATGAAGTTTAAATCCCGCACATATTCCGGGTCGCGCACCCGGGCAATGGTGTGCTTGGCCCCTAATTTTTTGGCGATTAAACAGCAAATAATGTTAATTTCGTCAAAGGAGGTCACAGCAATCAACAGGTCCGCATTGGGGACGCCGGCCTCTATTTGCACGCTTTTGCTTACACCGTTTCCTTCAATGCAAAAAACGTCCTGGGTATCCATGGAATGGCGCAGGGCACTGTTTTTGCTATCAATAATAACAATGTCATGCCCTTCTTTTGAAAGCTGATGAGACAAGGAAAAGCCAATTTTCCCATTGCCTACAATTACGATTTTCATGTTGTTTCCCTTTCCGAATCCGTAAATAAGTTTTTTCAGCACATGCTGTCCGGGTTTATTATATACCTTTGCTGCCTAATTTACAATAGTCCCCTAAACAGCCAGGGTAAGGCAAAGGAAGCATTGTGAAGTGGGGCGGGCTGCCAGCTGCCCGGTTAACTGAGAAAAAGGGCAAAAATGTAAAGGAACCTGCCAAAAGGCAAGTTCCTTTGCATTTATTCTTCTTCGGTATAAAAGGCAAAGTTGTTTTTGGTAGTGTTTTTTACATTGTACAGGGCAATATCCGCTTTTTTGTATAGTTCCTGGAAGCTCCGCCCATCTTTAGGGGTAATGGCAATGCCTACAGAGGCAGAAACTGAAACAGGGCAGGAGCCATCCTCCTTGGTGTAGGTGGCCGCCATTTGAGGGATAAAGGAGGCAATGGTTGCGGAGAGGGCTTCCACATTGGGGAAGTTTTTCATAAACACGGCAAATTCATCGCCGCCCAGGCGGGCCATTACATCGGTACTGCGGAACCGTTTTAACAGTTTGTGGGCTACATCCAACAGCACCTGGTCGCCAACGGCGTGGCCCAAGGTGTCGTTTATTTGTTTAAAGTTATCCAAATCCAGGTAAACAAAGGCGTGTATGCCAACCTCGGCTTCCGGGGTTTTTAAAAACTGTTCTACAATGCTTTCAATGGAGGTACGGTTGTACAGGTTGGTTAACAAGTCCCGTTCCGCACGGTAGCGGAGAGAATTTTCGTTTTCCAGCTGAACCGTAATATCGTCAATAATACCTACGGTGCGTATAATTTTTTCCTGGCTGTCGAATATGTTGGTTAATGTAACTGTTTCCCAGTGGGAGGTTTTATTATGTATGGAATGTATAATAGCGGAGGCTGTTTTTGCGCCGGCTGCCGCTTGGTCAAACAGGCTGCGGAATGCATCAACGCTTTCCGAGTCAATACGGCCGTTTTCAATAAGGCATTCCGGTACATTGTGCATAACGGAAGGCAGGGCAGAGCCCATATAATCGCCGTTTTTAAAGACAAGGGTTTTTGTTTTTATGTCATAATCAAAAACAGTGAGTTTTGTTTGGTTTAAAGCAATACGGAACATTTCTTCGGTAGTGACCAGGTTTTGGCGTTGCTTGGTAATTTCCTTTTGCGTCTGCCGCCTGGAATAAAAAATAATTAAAACCAAACACAGGAAAAGGACGGCAATTAGCCCGGCAAAGCCCCAGGAAATGAAGGAAATATCCATAACGGATTGAAACAGGGTATAGCGGGGGATAACAGACAATACATACCAGTTGTTTACATCTAAGGGGCTGTAACGGGCAATGCGGGCGTCATCTCCTTTGCCGTATTCTACAATACCGCTTTTTCCTCCTTGAAAGTTATTGCGAAGCTCTGCAACGGTACCCCCCTTGGTAATTGTTGTTTTGGAAAGAAAATCCCAAAAGTTGGATTCATCTTTTACTAAGGCGTTTTTGTGGGAGGAACGCAAAATAAAATTGCCGTTGCCATCTATAATATAGTTGTAATACATATTGCGGTTTTCCAAAAAGCTGTTTGAGGTGGAAAACTGCTCTATGTCACATACGCCGTACACAATGCCTATAACCTTTTGCTGATTGTATATGGGAGCAGAAACAATAAATACCTGGCTGTTTGAGAAAGGGGAAGCTAAGGTTTCAGAAATACAGGCTTTTCCGGCGATGGTTTGCTGAAAAAAATCTGTAGAAGAAACGTCTACAGTCTCTCCCCCTGTAGTAGTCAGGCTGACGCCCTGAGCATTTGTTATGCCAATGTGGGTAAAATTACCCAAAGCGGTTACGGTGTGCAGGATGTTCATAGAATCCTCGGAAGATGTATTGGGAAAATGCACCGCAAGCTCGGCCACATTGGTAATTAGCAGGAGGGAAGTATCCAGGTTGTTTTTTATGGTGGCCGTTGTGGCTAAGGAGGTATCCTCCAAATGGGCTAAAGCGTGGTCGGTTTGGTAATTCCGTATAAAATGGTAAAAGGATATGCAGGAAACAACGATTAAAATGAAAACCAGAAGAGAAGAAGCGACAATTGGCAAATGTTTCTTAATTTCTGTTTTGAGCGAAAACTGTTTCATTTTGTTACCTTTCTGCCATATTTACTGCCATTATGCAGTGCGGCAATTATATAAGAATAATATAGGGAACCAAAACAGCCATCCCAGCTTTCAGGCATAAAAAAGGGAAGAGGGGTGTTTTAGCAAAGCCCGCAACATAAAGAATACTCCGTTATTTTAATATATTTTGTGGCAAAGTTCAACTATTATTTTACAAAAAATGGGTAATACAACACTTAAATTAGCACAATTAGCTGTAAAATATTTTATACTTTATTGTTTTTCAAGAAAAAATGTTTCGCGCCCCCTTGCTACATCAGGCCTTTATTCCCTGTGGGCGCTTTCATATCCCTGGCGGATTTCGTCGGGCAAATGGTTAGTAATTATTTTTTTCAGCCGTTCCTCATTGCCGTCCTGTATAGCTTGTTCATAGTACCAGCATTTAAATTTCAGCATAGCC
>CAJTSZ010000040.1 GCA_910578755.1 uncultured Oscillospiraceae bacterium
CAACTTGCTATGTTACAGCAAAGGTTTTCCTTTGCTGTAACATTTGGGTTATGGGGCTGAAAGCCCCAATAGCACAGGCCTGTGGCGCTGGCAGGTCCGGAAAACTGTATTGACTTTTTTCAACTGATAGTATATAATTTTACAGGAATAAGCTGCAAAGGAGTTGCTCCCTATGACCAAGCCAACCTATGTTTGCTACTGCGATAAGGTTACCGAACAGGACATTGAAGCTGCCGTTTTACAGGGCGCCCGCACAGTAAAGCAGGTAATACAGATGACAGGCGCCATGAGCCACTGCAACTGTGCTGTAGAAAACCCCAAAGGTACCTGATGTTCTGCGGATATTCACCGGGTATTTTTAAAATACGCTGCCCAGCAGCAAAAGCCCGGGAACCCTTCGCCGGCGGCGAAGGAACGCTGACCAGTGTAAACTGGTCAGCTTATTTTTTTATAGTAAAAGGTACATGCTACAAATTTCCCTTTAAATTTAAATGGTACACCGTAGTGGGCCGCCCTTTTGTTTGGGCCGCCCTTTTGCCAGTGGCCCAGGCCAGCCCACCCTTTTCCAGGCTGCTTAAAATGCGGTTGGCATTGCGGGGCGTCACCTTAAAGCGCTGGGCTATTTCCTGGGTGGTAACATAGCTGCTTCCAGAAATATTTACCATAGAAATCAACTTTTGTATGGTAAGGGTAGAAAGCTGGCTTTTTTGGGCCATTTCCTGTATTTCCGGCGTCACTTCCGTATCTACAATAATGGTATTTTCCGCATTAAGTGGGCCATACATCCGCTGGTGCTCATCTACGCCAAAGCTGCCTTTGTGCTGAAAGGCCTCCCGCTTTGCCTTCATGGCGTGGGACTTGGCTGCGCTGATGCTTGCCCCCACGCCGTAACCAATACACACAGTAAAGGGCAAATGCTCCTGAAAGTATTTGCTTAAAGCACATTTGGTAAAACAGCCGGTTAGGTAGGAAACAAGGCTGTATTTTGTAAAAACGTCGCAGCCCAGGGCTGCCCGCTGTATAATCATATCCCCGCCGTACCGTTTATCCACCTGGGCAAGCTGGCTTTCCAACTGCTTCAGGCAGTTTTCCATTTCCACACCGCCGGGCTGGGCCACCGGGCTAATGGAAATAACCGCAGGCAAATTCTTTTTTGCCTGCTGGGCCTTAATTTCCCGTATTAAGCTGTCGGCAGTATCCCTAAGGTGCTGGCGGCTGGGGTATGCGTAAATACAGGGGACGCCCCTTTCCTGAAGGGTTTTTAAAATACTGGAAAACTGGCAAATAACCAAATCCATCCGCCCCTCGTTCCACCACTGGGTAATTTCCTCCACGGTTTGTTCCTCGTAGGCCAGCAAATCCTTTAGGGACATGGTTTCTATCCATTGGTGAATCCGTTTATCCACAAAGGCCACCTTGTTTTCATCCAGCATATAATCGCAGGTAAGCAGTTCAATGGGCTCCACACCCATACCCATTAAAATGCGGTTGGGCAGCAAAGATTTATTTTTTATAATTTGCCGCAAAACGGCCCGGTATAGCGCCACATGGTCCGCATTAAAAAATACAACCGGCTTTTTTGTGCTGCCCACCTGCAATACCAAAGCCTGGTGCGCGGCAGAACCGCTGACAATAAAGCCGTCCGCCTCCTTTTCCTTGGCGCGGTAAACATCGGCTATATTGCTGAAATTTTTATACACCACAATTTCTATTTCGGCCTCTATATCAAAACTGCTGTAAGCTTCTTTTAAAAACTGATATAAATAGTCCGTTGTTATAACTATAATTTTCACCTTTGCCACATCTGCACATCCTTTACTTAACCTATTGTATCGGCCATTGGGGCATAAATCAAGAAGAAGTTTACTTTTTCTCATTTTTTGTTTTTCTTTACCATATTTTAAATAAAGTAGTGTTTTCTAATAATTGGCGGGGTTTTTAACTCTTTCAAAATTTTATCTATTTGCTACATTATTGCCTGTAAAAAATAACAAAGATATAAACCACCTTGTTTAAATTGTATTATTTCTTTTTATGTTCTGTAATTATAGTACAATAAAAAATCTCTTTTTCCTTTAAAAAGAATCTGTTTTTCGTCATAACATCTAATTTTAAAATTTTTAAGTTTATTTTTTTGTTGACAATGAGAATTCCCCCCGATATAATGAAGGCACAGGCTATTCCATATATATTCTTTAATATAAATTTAATAATATTTATTTTTATTATAAAATAAATATTATATTGGTAGGAACAGCTTACAAAGGAATTCGTTTACTGTCCATATTTTAAGGAGGTTTTCACTATGAGCAATCTAAACAAAACTATTTTGGAAGGCGCAGGCAAACTGCAGCAGGAGCTGCTGAACCACCGCCGTTACCTGCACCAAAATGCGGAAGTTGGGTTTGACCTTCCTGTTACAAAAGCCTATGTGAAAGAGCAGCTAACTAAAATGGGCTACCAGCCCCAGGACTGCGGCAAAGCAGGCGTTGTTGTTTTAGCAGGCGGCAAAAAACCGGGGAAAGTATTCTTAATCCGCGGCGATATGGACGCTCTGCCAATTCAGGAACAGTCCGGCGTTGAATTTTCCTCCAAAACCTGCAATATGCATGCTTGCGGCCACGATATGCACACCTCCATGATGCTTGGCGCCGCAAAACTGCTGAAAGAGCACGAGGATGAAATTGAAGGTACTGTAAAGCTGATGTTCCAACCGGCAGAAGAACCCCTTACTGGCGCCGCTGATATGATTGCCAACGGCGTTTTGGAAAACCCCACAGTGGACGCCGGCATGATGATTCACGTAAGCACCGGTATGCCAGTGCCGGAGGGGATGTGCCTTCTTCCAGAAGCTGGCCCAGGCGCTTCTGCCTCCGACTGGTTTGAAATCCATATCCAGGGCAAAGGCGGCCATGGCGCTATGCCAAACGCCTGTGTAGACCCTGTAAATGTTGCAGCCCACATCCACATTGCGCTGCAGGAAATTAACAGCCGCGAGGTTACCCCTGGGGAAAATATGGTGCTTACTGTAGGCCATATTACCGGCGGCACCACCTCCAATGTTATTCCGGATACAGCCGCTATGTACGGCACCCTGCGCACCTTTGACCCAGAAGTGCGTTCCTTTGTAAAACAGCGCATGGAGGAAATTTCCAAATCTGTTGCCCAGGCCTTCCGCGCCGAAGCAACCGTTACTTTCCCCATTGCCTGCCCTGCTTTGGTAAACGACAAGGACGTTATGGAAAGCGCCGAAAAATACATGGAAGAACTAGTAGGGCCACAGGGCTTTATTTCTGCCCGCAAAGCAATGCCGGGCAAAGCAAAAATGTCCGGCTCCGAGGACTTTGGTTTTGTCAGCGAAAAAATCCCGGTAACTATGATGATGCTTGGCGCCGGAACCCCTGCTAACGGCTATGTTTACCCCCAGCACCATCCAAAAGCCCGCTTTGACGATGCTTCCCTCCAACACGGCGTTGCTGCTTACGTGTATATTGCAATGCGTTGGCTGGAGGAACACAAATAACCAAATCCCTAAGCTGTGAAAGAGGCGGCCTCTTTCACAGCTTGGTGGGCTAACCTTAGCCCACCGTTACGCCGCAAGGCAAAATTCGCCTTTTTTAAATTGGCACAATCATTGTAATGTTACATAAATAGTTATACAAGAAAAGAGGAGTTTTATGGGGTATAAAGAAATTGCCGGCAGCCCGCTGTTATACATACTTGTTGCCGTAGGCCTGCTTTATATTATAGGTTTTGCCGCACTGTTTCTGAAAAAGAGCTTTAACCGCTGTGTAGAACTGGGCATGGAAAAAGCTGCAGTAATAAATGTAATTAAATCCAGCGTTGTATATTCTATTGTCCCAAGTATTGCTATTGTTATTGGTTTTTTCTCCCTTACCACTGTTTTAGGTATTCCCTGGCCCTGGTGGCGCCTTTCTGTAATTGGTTCCGTATCCTATGAGCTTATGGCCGCGGATATGGCCGCTAAAGGCATGGGCTATGTAACCACTGCCGAAATGCTGGCAGCCAACGACCCCAAGGTATTTGGCGCTATGATGATTATTATGAGCCTTGGTATGCTGGGCGGCTTCTTTGTTTTAATTCCTTTTGGTAAAAAGATTACCTCCGGCTTAATGAAAGCCCGTTCCAACACCAACAGCACCTGGGGTATTGTTATGAACAACGCGTTCATGCTCACCCTTGCCGCTGTATTTATTCCCTTTATGCTTTTGGGCGACCCGGTACAAATGGCCACCTTCCTTACCAGCGTACTTATCGCCCTTGGCATCAGCTTCCTTGCTAAAAAGCTGAAGGCCGCCTGGCTCAGCAACTTTATTATGGCAATTACGCTTATTTTAGGTATGGCCTCCTCTATAGTATGGACTTCCATTTTAAAATAGCCTTGCCATAATTGAAGAAACTGGAGGTATAAAATATGAGTAAAAATTCCAATAAATCTTTTAACGATTGGGCCCATAGCTTTGGCCGCATTGGTACTGTAATTGCCCTGGCATATATGATTATTATGCCCGTAATTGTTTGCACCGTGTTCGACTGCTTCCCTACCGATTTTGCCAGCGTACTGAAGGGCAGTATTGGCATCTTCGCTTTGTTTGTTCCCGTAGGCATTGCCGAAGCCATCAGCTACACCCCTATTTTAGGCTCTTCCTGCTACCTCACCTTTATTACAGGCAACATTATGAACTTAAAGCTGCCCTGCGTTATGAACGCGCAGAAAATTGCTAAGGTAGAGGCCAACACACCGGAAGGCGACGCCATTTCCCTGGTAGCCGTTGCTGCTTCCTCCATTCTTACCATTATTGTTATTTCCCTGGGCCTTGTGTTCCTGGTTCCCCTGCGGCCCGTTTTGGAAAACCCAACAGTAAAACTGGCTTCCGGTTATATGCTGCCCTCTATGTTTGGCGCCTTGTTCCTTGGCATCCTTACAAAAGGTTCCAGCAAAACAGAAATAGAAAACAAACTGTTTTCCATTGTTGTTCCCTTCATCCTTGTTTGCATTGGCATTTTTGCCGGCGTTCTTTCCGCCGGTATGGAAGGCATTTCCCTTTTGTTTATGATTCCCGTTACCATTCTCTGCGCCCGTGTCCTTTGGAAAAAAGGCATTGTACGCGTAGTGGATAACTCCCCGGAGGCCCAGGCTGCAAAAGCAGCCGCAAAGGCCGCGGAAAAAGCGGAATAGCCCATTTTAAACTAAAACCCCAAGCCAAAAGGCTTGGGGTTTTTTATTGGGCCGCTACGGCAGGGATTTTAAATAGACTTCCAACAGCGCCACCCTGCCCAAAGAGGTTTTCCAGGCGGCGGCCCAGGGCAGCGGCAAGGAACTGTACCTGAAAAGCGACGGCATTGAGTGGAAATTCCAGGGCGATGAAATTGACCCTGCCAACATCAAGGATATTGACCTTACCACCAGCATTGAAATGGATCACTCTTCCAACAGCGAAAACGCCGACGATATTACCAACGCCTTGGAGGATAAAAATTCTATTATTATTAGCTTTCCCAAAAACGGGCAGCTTCCCGCCCCTGCAACCATCCGCATTAAAATGGACCATACCTTCCGGGAGTATGTTGGCACTGAAAACCTGTATGTTTACTACTACGACAACACAAACCAAAAATTTGTGGAGGTAGCGGCAAACTTGACCATTACCCCGGATTCCTACCTGGAATTTACCATTACCCACAACAGCGACTTTGTTATTACAAAGGGCGCCTACAACAAGCCAACACAGCCGGAGAACCCAGACCAGCCCCAGCAGCCCAACAGCACCCCCTCCCGCTACAATGATGATGAGGAAGATAGGGACAGCGCCAGCATCACTGTAAAAAACAGCCCCAACGGCGTTGTAAAAGCCAACCGCAAGGCTGCCTCCAAAGGGCAAACAGTAACCCTGACCCCTGTGCCCAACAGCGGCTACGTATTAAAATCCCTCACTGTAACAACAAAGAATGGCAAGGAGGTAACCCTCCGCCAGGAAAACGGCAAATACACCTTTAAAATGCCTGAGGGCAAGGTGACAGTTTCCGCCGAATTTACGGCCTCCTCTTATACTCCCCCTGCTTCTTCTGTAAAGGAAAACCCCAGCATGGGCGCGTTTTAGCCGCATAAAAATAACCTGGGCTTACACCCAGGTTATTTTTTACTGTAAAGCGGAATACCTTTATACATCCAATTCAGTAAATTTTTAGGAAAATTAAGGTTGGCAGGGCACTCTGCTCTCCCCTGCTTTTTGCACAAAAAATACCCCAGGCTTTTCTACCTGGGGTATTTTTATAACAAAGCTTATTTAAAGTATCTGTTAAGCAGGCCAAGGAAAGCGCAGCCGTGGCGTGCTTCATCTTTTGCCATTTCATGAACGGTGTCATGGATAGCGTCCAGGCCAAGCTGTTTTGCTTTGGTAGCCAAATCTTTTTTACCGGAGCAAGCGCCGTTTTCAGCGGCAACACGCAGCTCCAGGTTTTTCTTTGTATCGGCAAATACTACTTCGCCCAGCAATTCTGCAAATTTTGCAGCGTGTTCTGCTTCTTCAAAAGCGGCTGTTTTGTAGTACTCGGCAACCTCTGGGTAGCCTTCTCTTGCAGCCTGGCGGGACATGGCCAGGTACATGCCAACCTCTGTGCATTCGCCTGTAAAGTTCATTCTCAGGCCTTCTACAATTTCAGGGTCAACGTCTTTTGCAACGCCAATTCTGTGTTCATCGGCCCAAACAAATTTGGAATCTGCCTGTTCCTCAAATTTAGAAGCTGGAGCCTTGCACTGTGGGCAGAACTCTGGAGCTTCCTCCCCTGTATGAACATAGCCGCAAATTTTGCATACAAACTTTTTCATAATAATCATCCTCCTAATTTTTTTGGAAAACCTTGGCTAATTTTACCCCCAAAATATGAGGGAATTTTCCATTCTTAGGTTAACACATTTGCAGTGTTTTTTCAACTTGTTTTCTGTTAATTTTTTCTGCAAAGGAAATTCCTTTCCCTTAACCAAAATGGTGGTAAAAATATCATACCCCCTTTTTCACTTTAATATTCTGCAAATGTCCTTTTTTTCCTAACCTTATGTATACATGGAAAAAAAGAGCACATACTACTACCAAGGCGGCAGGTTGGTTCTCCGCCGTAATCAGAAATTTTGTGTGCCCTTTATAGCGCACAAAGAAAAAGGAAGGTACAAACTATGAGCAAAAAAGATACTAAAAAAGCAAAACAGGCTGAAAACAAAGTTGGCCAGGAGCCAAAAAAACCCGAAACCACCAACGAAAGATAACAAGCCAGCCGGCGGCCTAGCGTATTATTGCGCCAGGGCCGCCCTTTTCTTTTGGGCGGGCAGCCATACAAAAAGAGGAAGGGAGGCCCTGGCCTCCCTTCCTTCGGTTATTTTTCCTGATTGATGGGGTTAAACCCTGTGCCTAAAATTTCTGTAGCTTCGTTTACAATAATAAAAGCCTGGGGGTCAATGGAATAAACCAGCCGTTTTACAGCCGGGTACTGGTTATCCTTTAAGGCGCACATAACCACCTTCATTTGGGTGCCGGTATAGGAGCCTTCCCCATGAATCAAGGTGACGCCGCGGTTTACAACATCCTTTATGCCCTGTGCAATTTCCTTTGGGTGCTGGGTAACAATCATCATATTTTTGCCCTTGTCGCCACCGTAAAGCACCATATCCACCATACGGGAGCAGGTAAAGATGGTAATTAACCCGTACAGGCCGCTTTCTATGTTGCCGTAAACAAGGACGGAAAGGGCCAGCACGCAGAAGTCGGAAATAAAGGTGAGCCTTCCAATGGATTTGTGTGGGAATTTCTTTTTCATCAACCGGCTAATAATATCCATGCCGCCGGTGGTGGAGCCACTCATAAATACCACTGCCAGGGCAAGGCCTGTAAGTACACCGCCCATAAGGGCAGCCAGAATTTTATCCCCCTGGTAGCCGGTAATGTTCATTGCTTTAAAGGCAAAGCCCACCAAGTCCACAATAAAGGAGATAATTGCGGAGGACTTTAAGGTTTTTATACTGAAATTAAAGCCCAAACATTTAAAAGCAATAATAATCAGCGGTACATTGATAATAAAGGACATGGTACCAATAGGGATACCAGTTAAGTAATTAATTAAGGTTGCAAGGCCGGTAATGCCCCCCGGCGCCATTTTGTTTGGCGCAGTAAACATATTTACACTGATACCAAACAGTATACCGCCTAAAATATCGTTTGGTATACCTTTAACCAGTTCCTGCGCGCTGTTTTTCAGTTGGTCTTTCACCAAAGCTTCCTCCCTTTTCTGTCAATCTTTTTTTATTGCTTCACAATAAAAAAGCTGATGTGCAGACGGATACGGGCTATTCGCCCTCCCCGCCCAGTGCACGAAAAAATAGTTTCGCTTCGCTCAACTATTTTTTTATTGCTTCACAATAAAAAAGCTGATGTGCAGACGGATACGGGCTATTCGCCCTCCCCGCCCAGTGCACGAAAAAATAGTTTCGCTTCGCTCAACTATTTTTTTATTGCTTCACAATAAAAAAGCTGATGTGCAGACGGATACGGGCTATTCGCCCTCCCCGCCCAGTGCACGAAAAAATAGTTTCGCTTCGCTCAACTATTTTTTTATTGCTTCACAATAAAAAGCTGATGTGCAGGCGAAACAATTCTCGCAAGTTTTGCAGGCAAAGCCAAAAAACTTGTAAGGGGCGTTCACACAGTTTTATTTCGCACAAATAGTTCACGCCCTGTTCCACCCTCTCCGCCCAATGCACGTTCACAATAAAAAATTTATGATATGTTCCCCAATACAAAGCGGGCTTTGCCCTGCGCCCTTTCCTTTTTGAATAGGGCTTACTGCTCTTCCAAAGCCCCTTCGGCTTCCCCGGTTTCTGGAAAACCCAGGGCCGCCTGCTGTTCAATATAGCAAAACAGCTCCTTTAGCCGGTCCGTTTTTCCCTGAAGGAATAAATACCCAAACAGGGCCTCCAAGCCGGTTGCCCTGCGGTACTCCGCAGGGTTGGCGTGCTTTGGCGGCTTTACCCCATTAGCATTGCGGCCCCGTTTCCATACAGCCAGTTCTTCCTCTGTCAGCACTGGCTCCAAGGCGGAAACAGCCTTGCTTTGGAAGGATGCCCGCACCTGCTCCACCGCCAAAAGGTGCAGCTTGTTCACCGGCATATTGGCTTGGTTTACCAGCCGGCTGCGGACAAACAGCTCGTACACCGCGTCCCCCAAAAAGGCAAGGGTACCAGGGCTCAGCAGTTTTGGGTCTGTTTTTTGCATTTCGTTCTGTTCTTCCGTTTGTTTTCCCTCCTTTCATTATTTTTATTACTGTCCAATTCCCTTAATTCATATTGTTACCGAATATAATCAAACTCAAAGTTCAGAATACTTACCGTATCCCCTTCTTCAATGCCCATTTCCTCCAAACGGTCAATAATGCCGCTGGTGCGCAGCACCCTTTGGAAGTACCCCAGGTCTTCCTCGTCCTCTACATCCACCATGCCGAACACCTTCACCAGCCAATCGGCCTCTACAATATAAACGCCGTCCTCTACGGTAATGTCAAACTTCCATTTGTCCTCTTTGGAAACTGCAACCTCTTCCGGAACATAATCCACCTCAAACCGTTTTATAGGGGGCAGCTGGTCCAGCTTGGCCTCTATGGCCTGTATTAGGGGCTCCACCCCCTGCCTGCCCGCTGCGGAAAGGACGAAAAAGGGCAAGCCCTTTCTTTCCACAAAGGTGCGGAACTCCTCTATTTGCTCTGGGGTGGCCATATCCGCCTTATTTGCAACCACAATTTGCTCCCGCTGGGAAAGCTCCTCATTAAAGTTCGCCAATTCCCCGTTGATGGTTGCAAAGTCCTCCTTCGGGTCACGGCCCTCGCTGCCGGAAACATCCACCACATGGACCACCAGCCGGCACCGTTCCACGTGGCGTAAAAATTCATGGCCCAGGCCCACACCCTCGCTGGCGCCCTCAATTAAGCCGGGAATATCCGCCATAACAAAGGATTTCCCCTCCGCCACCTTCACAACCCCCAATACTGGGGTAAGGGTGGTAAAATGGTAGTTGGCAATTTTTGGTTTTGCCCCGCTTACTACGGAAATTAAGGTAGATTTACCTACATTGGGGTAGCCTACCAGCCCTACATCGGCCAAAAGCTTCAATTCCAGCTGCAAATCAAACTGCTGGCCGGGTATGCCCGGCTTGGCAAAGCGTGGGATTTGCCGGGTGGGGGTTGCAAAATGGCTGTTGCCCCAGCCGCCGTTGCCGCCTTTGGCAATAATCACTGGTTCCTCGTCGGAAATATCCGCCATAACCTGGCCTGTTTCCGCGTTTTTTACCACTGTGCCAATGGGCACCAAAATTACCAGGTCCACGCCGCTTTTTCCGCTGCACCGCTTAGAACTTCCGTTTTCCCCATTGGGGGCAATAAATTTTTTCTTATACTTAAAATCCACCAGGGTGTTCATGTCGCGGCTGCCCTTGAGCACCACATTGGCGCCCTTGCCGCCGTCCCCGCCGTCCGGGCCGCCTGCGGCAACATATTTTTCCCTGTGGAAGGAAACAGCGCCGTTGCCGCCGTTGCCCGCCTGAACACGTATAAAGGCTTTATCTATAAACATACAATACCTCTCTGTTTTAATATTCTTTTTATACCTCTTTTAAGCTGGCTGTATGGAAATGGTTTTGGCAATTTCCTTGGCTTGTTCCAGCTCCATAGTCCCCGGTACAAAGGCAATTCCCACAAATACGCCCAGTTCCTTGTTATATGCCAACACGCCTACGGTTTCTATCTCCGGAATTTCCGCCATGGATTTATTTTTTTCTGCTTCCTGGGGGTTTTTATACCAAATTTCCGCCACGCCTGCTTCCCCGTTTTCCCAAACAGCCGCTGTGGTATAGGGGTCCCAAACAAACATGGAGGATAACCGCAGCTCTGGGTACACGGTTTTGTAGTAATCCTCCTGAGGAATTTCTTCCTGGTAGGGCTCAAACTGGTTAAAGCCAACATAAGCTGCCGGCTCCTCCCCTTTGTAAACAAGCACCGTAGAATAAAAGCTGCCGGGAATATCCACTTTACCGCTGTTGGGGGTTTCCCCTATCCGCCACCCTTCTGGCAAATCCACCTTTACCTGGAATTTGGGCGTGCTGTTAATTTGGTCTATATAGGGTAGATTTTCCGGGTTCTCCTCCTGATAAACAGGAAAAACAACTGCCTGCTGCCCCTGCTTTATATTTTCCCCCTGGCAGGCAGAAAAAACAGCAGACAAAGCAACTATAAAAACAATAAACAAAAGCATTTGTATTCTTTTCATTTTTCTTTATCCTCCTTGGTTGTTGCAATTTTCTACTGCCAGGCCCAGCAGCACAGGCTTTGCGGTTATTATACCATGAACACAGCGTGTGGATAGTATAATTGCCCAACAGGGGCGAGCACTTGGGGCATTAAAATATAATAACGGCTTTTCCGTTATTATACCACGAAGCGCAACGCGCGCAGTGGTATAATTGGCCATCTTTTTCTGCACCGCAAGGAGCAGGAAAAAGGGCCATCTAAAATCCCTATAATAACCGCTTTGCGGTTATTATACCACAGGCCAAAACAAAAAACACCCTGCTTCCCCCAAACAGAAGAAAAACAAGAAAAAATCCCGAGTAAAACTCGGGATTTAAACTGCTAAAGCATTATTGAACTGGAATAACGCTAACCTTTTTACGGTCGCGGCCAAAACGTTCAAATTTTACCTTGCCATCAACCAAAGCAAAAAGGGTATCATCAGAACCGATACCTACATTGGTACCTGGATGAATGTGGGTACCTCTTTGGCGGTAAAGGATGTTGCCGGCCAGTACAAACTGACCATCAGCGCGTTTTGCACCAAGGCGTTTTGCCTCAGAGTCACGGCCGTTCTTGGAAGAACCAACACCTTTTTTATGAGCAAAGAACTGCATACTAAGTTTAAGCATTGTGTTACACCTCCGAAACTTTTACTTTAATGGTACCAGGATATGTTTCTGCCAGCACGGTCAAGTGCAAGTGCAGCGCCTCCAACAGCTGCGAAGCCTCTTTTTGGGGCTTACCCGGCAATGCAAGTTGAATTGTATTTTCCAGCGCCGTCACCTTAGCAGGGGTTTTAAATACCTCTGTTACAGCATTGGCGGTAAGCTGGACAGCCGATGTTACCGAAGCGCATACAATGTCCTCCCCGTAATCCCCATAGCCGGCATGGCCGCTGATGGAAAAGGAAGTAAATGCGCCTGCGGTTTTTACAAAATCAGCCTGAATCATAAAAATTTACGCGTTAATAGAAACAATTTCTACTTTTGTATAGGGCTGTCTGTGGCCCAGTTTGCGTTTGCTGTCCTTTTTGGAACGGTAAGTGAATACATGGATTTTTTTGCCTTTGCCGTTTTTCACAGCTTTTGCAACAACGGTAGCGCCTTCTACAACAGGTGTGCCAATTACCATGCCATCTTCTTTGCCAACAGCAACAACTTCATTAAAGTTTACGGTTTCTTCAGGCTGAACATTCAGTTTTTCAATGTAAACAACATCGCCTTCAGATACACGATACTGTTTGCCACCGGTTTTGATAATAGCGTACATATCAATAAACCTCTTTCTAAAAATCTCGCTGTCTCGCAGGCGGCTGCCCTGCCCGTAAATGGGAAAACACGCACTTTTAGCCCGGAACATGCGGCATAAATTAGTTTACCACAGCAAACTATGGCTTGTCAAGGGAAACAGCCGCCACAAGGGGCAAAAAATACTATTTTACGCCCCTTTTCCGCACTTTTGGCAACCTCGTGTTTTTGTGGAAGGGCACTTGTGTTTTTTTGTGCATTATCGCCAGGGGGGAAGTTTTAACGGGGCGGCTCCCTGAACGCTTTCAAAAGAAAAAGGCAAAGGGAAGCCCCTTGCTCTTTTTTAATTCTCCTGCTCTTCGGAGGTTTCCTCTGCGGCGGGGGCTTTTTCCTGTTGGGCAGGCTCTGCTGCGGCGGGCGCGCCCTTTTGATACAGCTCCCCGCTTACTGCCCGGCGGGATTCCTCCGTTGCAGCATACAGGGGCAAAAAGCCGTCGCCCTCCCGTTTTATTTTACTGCGGACAAAAAGCCATACCCCAAGGGCCGAAACTGCCAATACCGCAGCCAGCACCTGGGAAACCCGAATGCCCGTATTCCCAATAACCAGGCTGTCTGTACGCAAGCCTTCAATAAACATACGCCCCAGGCCATACCAGCCGGCGTAAAACAGGGTAAGCTCCCCATCAAAGCGGCGGCGCTTGGTGTACCAGGCAATAAACAGGAACCCAGCCAAACACCACATACTTTCATAAAAAAAGGTGGGATGCACCGGCATGGCAGGGTCAATGGACATACCCATAGCCTCCAGCTCCTGCTCGTGGGCGGTAAGGTACTGGGTAATTACCGGGCTGCTCATGCCCCAGGGCAGGCTGGTATTGGCGCCAAAGGCTTCAATATTCACAAAGTTGCCCCAGCGGCCCATGGCCTGGCCAATGAAAAAGCCCCCTGTTACGGCGTCCGCCATGGGCAAAAACTTTACCCTGCGCCAGCGGCACATTAGGTAGCCCGCAGCAAAACCAAACAGGATGCCCCCATAAATGGCCAGCCCCCCGTTGCGGGTGTTGAAGACTTCCCCTAAGTTTTGGCTGTAATAATCCCAGCGAAAGGCAACATAGTACAGCCTTGCTCCTACAATGCCGCCAATAACGGCGCCAAAAATAATGTCTACCATGCGGTCCTCGTTAAGGCCAAAGGTTTTTGCCCTGCGGAACACATAAAAAATGGCCAAAGCAAAGCCAATGGCAATAAGGATGCCGTACCAGTAAAAAGAAAAATTACCAATGCGGAATGCCACCCTATCCAGGTGGAGCTCCCAGCCCAAGGCGGGGAAGGTTAAAGTTTCTACCGTACCCATTGCTTCATCTCCTTATTCCCCCTGCCCCGGCTGGGCGCACACTACGGAAAGCGCCCCCTGGGCCAGGGTTTCCTGCAAACGGCGTTCCAGCTGTTCTTTTGTCACATCTGCGGCCACATCCAGCAAATCGTAAAGGCCCATATTGGCAAAGTAGGTGTTTGTCATTACACTGGCAATGGCCTCTGGCTTGCTGTACATACCAATGTACCGGCCGTAGGTCACCTTTTTTACCTGGCGGAACAGGTCTTCCTCAATACCTTCCCGGCGGACGCGCTCAATCTCCTTCAGCAAACGGCGGTATACTTCCTTCGGCGCCCGGGACTCCCCTTCAAAAATGGTACAGATATAATCCCGGCTGGCCATAACTTCCCCGCTGAGGCCCGCATTAATTAGGCCGTCCTGGTACAAACCCTTATACAAAGGGGTCGTTTCACCGGAAATAATATCAATAAGCATTTCGTCCAGCACCATATTTTCAAAATTTTCCCGTGGGCCCTGGCTTTTATTTTTAAAACCAATGGCAAACAGGGGGGTAGCCACCGGCAGGTTTTGCTCCACATATTCCTTGGCCAGGTCCTGGGGCTCCTCCACTGCTTTGCGAATAATTTCTACGTTTTGGCCCGGCTTCAGCACCTTATCCACAACGGCCAGGGCCTTTTCTGTTTCAAAGTTCCCTGCAATGGCCAAAACCATGTTGCTTGGGTGGTAAAAGGTGTTGTAGCAGCGGTAAAGTACTTGGTCCGTAATGTGGGAGATGCTTTCCACAGTGCCCGCCACATCAATGCGCACCGGATGGTTTATATACAGGGCCTCCAACAGGTTAAACAGCACCCGCCAGTCGGCGTTGTCCTCGTACATCCGTATTTCCTGGCCGATAATCCCCTGCTCCTTGGCCACGTTTTCCGGGGTAAAGTAGGGGGTGCTTACAAAGTCCAAAAGGATTTCCAGGGATTCCTCAAACTGGTCGGAGCAGGCAAAAAGGTAGGCGGTTTTATCAAAGGAGGTAAAGGCATTGGCAGAAGCCCCTGTTTTGGCAAATCGGGCAAAGGCGTCGCCATCCTCGCTTTCAAACATTTTATGCTCCAAATAGTGGGCGGTGCCGGCGGGTATTTCAAAAAACTCTTTGTCGCCAGCCCGTTTAAAGCTGGTATCCACCGAGCCATACTTGGTGGTAAACATGGCGTAGGATGAAGAAAACCCTTCCATAGGGCACAGCAGTATGGTTAAGCCGGAGGGGTGGCGCACCACAGTGTACTCCTCCTGTATCCGGCTGGAACGGACAATTTCCCGCTTCATAATCAGCACTCTCCTTCTTCACTGGTTTCCCTTGGGGAAAGGGTGTAAACAGTATCCAGCAGCAGCTTGTTTGCCGCGTTGGTAATTTGTTCCCTTGTTACCTGGGCGCAATAGTCAATGTCCTCCTCTGGGGAAACCTGGGTCCCGTTTAAAATTTGGGTAAGGTACCAGCTTTCCACGCTGGAAAGGGAATCAGCCGTGGCACGCAGGGCTGTTTTTAAAATCAGCTTTGTTTCGTGGATAATTTTTTCGTCAAAATCCCCCTGCTTTAAATTTTCAATTTGGCGGAGGATTTCCTCCCGGGCGGCTGCAGCGTTTTCCATTTCAATGCCGCTGTCCACCATCATAATACCTGTTGTGGAATCGTACCGGGACTGGCAGTAGTAGCACAGGCTCAATTTTTCCCTTACGTTGGTAAACAAAAGGGACATAGGCGTTCCGCCCAAAATGGCCATGGCCATGCGTTTTTCGTTAAAGTCCTTCCTATTTTCGGCGGCGCCCAGGTAAAAGCCCAGCACCAGCTTGCCCTGTTTTACATCCATAGGCTCTGTCAGTTCCTTTTGCCCCGTTGGGATTTGCTTGCGGCACAGGCTGCGGTCCACAGCAATGGGGCAGCGCTGCAGCCCGGCAAACTTCTTTTCAAATATTCCTTGGGCAGAATCCGGCGCGCCGCTGCCCACAAACATAATTTCTATTTGGGCCGTTTCAATGGCTTCCCGGTAGGCTGCGGCGGCAGTGGCCCCGGTAATCCCCTTGGCCCCTTCCACAGTGCCCAGCTTGCGCAGGGCAATGGCTTCCCCTTGGCACATTAACTGGCGGCACTGGGCAATGGCATAGGCGCGTTTATCGTTTACCTCCGCCTCAATGGTGTCAATTAAATACTGCCGTTCCAGGGCGGTATCCTTTTCCGGGAAGGCCCCAACGGTTATGTTGGGCTCCAACAGCATCTCTGCCAAAAGGGCGGCGGTTTTTTCCACCATGTCCTCCCCTTCCAGGGCAAAGCGGCTGTCAATGGCTGTAATCCCTAAGCAAAGCAGCTGGTAGGCGCCGTATTTATCTACCGAAGCCTCTACCGAAGCGCCGTACAGGTTCCACAGGCGCTGGTTCAGCTTTGTAAAATCAGGGCAGTTTTTGGTACCCTGGCGAAGCAGGTAGGGCACAATAGCCCGGTGGGGGATTTTTTCCTCATTTAAGGGCAGCAGCATATTCACCGAAATACGGTTATGCTTAAATTTTTTATCAACAATGGAGGAAAAAAATACGCCTTTGGCTATTTCTTTCCGCTGAAGTGGATAACTCATAGCTTTTCTCCGTCACTTTCCATTAAAATTAAGGTGCATCGGGCAGATACTTTTCAACAAAAGGCCGTTGGCTTTGTTGAAAAGGGTGGCGCCCCGCAAAGACAGTATTAGTATAACACAATTCATCCCCTGTTACTATATTTTCCCTACCAACAACCTTAAACTTTATTTTGGATATTTAAGCCGTCTATTTAACAAGGGGTTACCAGATTATTTAGAGTTCTTTATATAACAGCCAAAAGCTTGAACATGGTCTTGGCTGCATATTTTCATCTCTGTCACAAGGGTCTTCTGTACACTCTTTTACCTTTATTGTAAAACCAAGCCGCTTATATAAACGAATATTAGCCATATCTGTGGTGTCAACACCAATAGATATCCTTTGATATCCCAAATTCCTTATGTGCTCCATCACATGGCAAATCAGCTTTGTCCCTAATCCCTGACCACGAAAACCTGTTCTAACTCTAAATGCACAAAGATATGCCGTTGTTTTGCCATCTGCAAAATCTTTGTCCTCAAGGTCATAGAAAACATACAACTCTCCAACCAGTTCCCCATCATAGTCGAGCGTCCAAAATTCGGCGTTCCCTCTTTTTATATTGTTGCAAAAGAATTTTGTATTAGAAGAAGCCGTATGAATATTCTCATATCCCCACAATTCCAACAACTCATACTCTGCTGCTTTTCTAATTTTCATGGGTTTCATCCTCCAAAGCTTCCATCGTTTGACAAGGGTTAACACGGTTTTTCAAGGTTAAAGCACCCGGTA
>CAJTSZ010000041.1 GCA_910578755.1 uncultured Oscillospiraceae bacterium
GCGCAGGCGAGGCTACTAAGCGGGTAGCCCCCCTTTCCTTTTGGGGGGCCAACCGTTGTGCAGTACAGCGAACTTATAATATGGCCATATTCCCATGCTGTGCATGGGAATGGCCTATTATAATGGAGCGCTGTACAAACACCGGTTGCCGCTGCTTTGTAAGAGGCACAAGCCCTTCGGGTTCCAAGGGCTGGCCCTTGGTGACTTTCTTTCCCCCATTTCTTTCTTCACAGAAAGAAATGGGGCGGGGTGTGGGCCGCGGAGGCCCACAGGTAGAAGCTTGGAGATATCCCATCCCTCCAAAAGGAAAAACCTTACAGCGGTGTACCGCTGTAAGGTTTAGGGGCGTTTTTGCAAGAAAAACGCTAAAAAGCAGGGTGAGGCGAAACCAAACCCCCAAAACTGGCAAAGAAGGCCAAAAGCCGGCCCAGGCAGCCCAAAAGGGGGAAAAACCAAAGTTGAAAAAAAAGCCGGGAAACAGTATAATAGTATAAACTATGGGCACAAATCCCCAGCAAACTAAATAAAATAACGCCGGCTTTCCGGCGGGAATGAAAAGGAGAACTTTTTTTATGGACCCTGACAGTACAATGGCGGCAAATATCATTTTGCTTATCATCCTTATTTTCATCAACGCGTTTTTTGCCATGAGTGAAATTGCCATCGTCACCTTTAACGACGCCAAGCTGAAAAAGCTGGCGGATGAGGGCAACAAAAAGGCAAAAATGCTGTGCCGTGTGGTAAAGGAGCCCTCCAAGTTTTTGGCTACCATTCAGGTGGGCATTACCTTTGCAGGCTTTTTTGCTTCCGCAACAGCGGCAGATAACTTTGCCGGCCATATTACGGCGGCCCTGGGCTTTTTGCCGGTTTCCCAGCGGGTGCTGCACAGCATCGCTTTAATTGTAATTACCATAGCCCTTTCCTACATTACCCTTGTGTTTGGCGAACTGGTGCCAAAGCGTATTGCCATGCACAATGCGGAGGCGGTTTCCTTGGCGGCGGCCCCGGCTGTGCTGTTTTTATTCCGGGTGGAAAAGCCCTTTGTGGCCATCCTTTCCGCCAGCACCAACGCCGTGCTGCGGCTCATCCACATTAACCCGGAGGATAAGCCGGAGCAGGTTACCGAGGAAGAAATACGCATGATGGTGGATGTGGGCAACGAGGAAGGCAATATTGAAGAATCGGAAAAAGAGATGATAAACAACATCTTTGAATTTGACGATAAAGTGGTAGAGGAAGTAATGACCCACCGTACAGAAATTACTTCCATAGAGGAAACTGCCACCGTGGCCCAGGTGGTGGAGCTGGCCATTGCCGAAGGTTTTTCCCGCATACCCGTATACAGGGAGGACATCGACGATATTATCGGCATTGTTTACGCCAAGGATATGCTAAAGTACGTGGGCAAAACCATGGACGAAAACGAGCTCATTACCAATTACATTCGGGAGGTTATTTTTGTACCAGAGTCCAACCGGTGTACGGAGCTGTTTAAAACCTTTAAAACAAAGAAAATACAAATGGCTGTGGTGGTGGACGAATACGGCGGCACCGCAGGCATTGTAACCATGGAGGATTTGCTGGAGGCCATTGTGGGCAATATGCAGGACGAGTACGATAACGAGGAGGAAGAAGTTTCCCAGCTGGCGGAAAATATTTATGTGCTGGAAGGCTCCATGTCCGTTGACGAGGTGGAAAAGGTTTTGGACGTTTCCATTGACGAGGAAGAGGAGTACGACACCTTGGGCGGCCTTATTACCGACCTGTTGGACCGTATTCCCGGCGAGGACGAACACCCCTCTGTAAAGGTACAAAATGTAGAATTTACCGTGCTCCTTGTGGAGGATCGGCGTATTGCAAAGGTGCGGGCCGAAATTACCCGGGAGCAAAGGGAAGAACAGGACGAAGAAGAGGGGGCATAATTCCCCCTTTTCTTTATAAGGGAGGAGCAAATGGAACAAATATACTACCGGGAATTAACCCTGGCAGATATGCAGCCAAACCTGCTGAAAAACTTCCAGCGCCGGCAGGAGGTTAACCTGGTTTGGCGGAATATTGGCGGCAAAGAGCAGCTGGTACCGGAGCCCTTTGTGGACGACTGGACCCCCCAGGACAGAATAGATAAAGTGGAAAAACGGCTGAAGCCGTGCCTGCGGGAAGGCGGGGCGGTCTTTGGCGCCTTTTACCAGGGGGAAATAGCGGGCTTTGCCTCGGTAAAGCGGCAGCTGTTTGGAAGCCGCAGCCAATATGCGGACCTGCTGCAGCTCCATGTGTCCAACCAGTGGCGGAGAAAGGGCATAGGGAAAAAGCTATTCTTGCAATGCGCCGCTAGGGCTAGGGAATGGGGCGCGGGAAAGCTGTACATTTCAGCTCATTCCGCCCAGGAAAGCCAGGCATTCTACCGGGCCCTGGGCTGTGTGGCCGCGGAAGAAGTGAACGCTGCCCATGTAGCGGAGGAGCCCTTTGACTGCCAAATGGAATACACTATAAAATAATAAAAAGGGAATGCCCAACGGCATTCCCTTTTACTGCTTCTTTTTCTATTTCTTTTGGGGGTATGGGCTACTCTCAAGCCTTTTCTGTTGGGGCGCTCCGCCCCCATACCCCAGGCCATATTTCTTTTGGCATCAAAGTAATATGGAAAAGAAACAGCAATTCAGCGGGTATACCCGCTGAATTGGCAGCAAGTTCGCTTCGCGAACTTGTGGTTCCACCCCTGGGACCCCTTGCGCGGCGCAGCCGCGCATTTGTTTGCGGCTCTCAATTAGCGGCGGCAACCGGTGTTTGTGCAGCGTTACGCCCTTCAGTGAAGGGCTACAAGTTTGGCAAATCCAAACTTGTCAAACTTGTTGAAAGGCAGAAGGTATCGCAAGTTTGTAAAACGAACTTGCAGCCCCACGCTGTGGGGCGATGGCTGTGCCAAATGCTAAAGCATGGGCAACCGCCTCTTATTGAGGGGCAGTATCAAATTTGGGGTCCAGGGGCAAAGCCCCGGCGGCGCTTCTTGTTAAACTTCTTTCGCTGGTGAAAAGGAGCACAAGTTGGGCTACGCCCAACTTGCTATGTTACAGCAAAGGTTTTCCTTTGCTGTAACATTTGGGGGCGTGGGGGCGGAGCGCCCCAAAAAGGGCTCAGGGCCGGGTAAGCCCCAATAGCAGAATTTTGGAAGCAACAGATGCCTCCAAAAGAAATATGAAAAAAACAAAGCAGCTAGGCTTCCCTGGCTGCTTTGCTTTTGTATGGTTATATGTTTTTAAAAAACTCCATATATTTTTCTATAGCTCCCTGTTTGGACTTTTTATCGGAATATACTACGGAAAATCCGGTTTCCAAGGGCCTTTCCAGCACATCTTCAAACCGCACCCCTGTTTTCATCATTTCCTGCATAAAAGGGGGAAGTATGGCTACACCAATGCCGCTTTGCACCAAAGCCCAAAGGGATATGGTGGCATTGGTAAAATAAAAGTCCTTATGCTTCATGGGGTTTTCGGCACAGTAGCGAAAAACGGTGTCGTACCTGTCACCAAAAATGGAAATCACTGTTTGGTCCTTCAGCATGGCGCGGTCCTGGCGGCTCAGCTGCCAAAAGGGGCTGTTTTCGGCAGCGCATACCAGCCACGGCTTTTTGTAAATTTCTATTTTTTTAGCCTCCAAAACCGTGTCGGCACAGGTGTTGCAGCAAAAACCAATGTCCAAGGCGCTGTTCCTAAAGCGGGCCGCCATGCGGCGGTAAGTGTAGGTGGAAAAATTTATGTTTACATTGGGGCAGCAGGCGTGAAACCTTTTTAGGGAATCAACAACCAGGGGCTGTTCCATGGTGCCAACAGCCAGGCTAAGGTTATCAGTAAACGCCAAATATAGTTTTTTCAGGTTATTTTCAATGGTGTTGTACTGCTCCAAATAGTCGCTGCTGTCGGCATAAAGGCGCCTGCCTGCCTCGGTAAGCTCCAAAACCTGGCCTTTCCTTACAAACAGCTTAACATTGAGCTCCTTTTCCAAGGCGGCAATTTGCTTGCTTATGGTCCCCTGTACAACGTAGCAGTCGGCCGCGGCTTTTGTAAAGCTTAAATGGTTGGCGGCGCTTATAAAATATATAAGTTTTTCCTTATCCATTTTTCTTCTTCCTTTCACGCAGCAAAAAAATTATGCCTTTTTGGAATAGATTGATGAATTTTTTTAGTTTTATATTTATTCATAATATAGTTACAATTACAATATGAAAATATTAAAAATAAATATTTTTAGACAGAATTCGACACCACAATGCGTTAAAAATCGTGCTTTCAGCACAAGGCCGTTAGTACAAGAGAACAGAACATAAACAAAGCGCCCACAGCAAGAGGAACAAGAAAACCCTTGCTTCTTCTTTTATTTTCAATGTATTGGTGGTAAGAGCCTACGTCCTCAAAATCGGGGTTATCCATATTCTTTTTGGAATACTTGGAAAGCTTTTTGTGGGTGTAGTAAAAAAGGTCAAAGCCCCCCAGGTAGGCGGCAAGCCCAAAGCCCCCCGCGCACAGCACGCCGGCTCCCCCGCAAAAAAAGGCGTTGATTATTTTATATTGGATGTTGTCCTGCGGCAGGGCAAACCAGGAAATTAGGGCCAACACCAGGGCCAGTACCAAATAATTCTTTAAACTTTTAAGTAAGGCTGTATTGAACATATGCTCCCTCTTTTTATTGTGAAACAATAAAAACTTGATGTGCAGGCGAATACGGCCTTTATAAAAATAGCTTCGCTTCGCTCAACTATTTTTATAAAACTGCCATGTGTTTTTAGCAATATATAGCTTCAATTATATATTTATTGCCGTGAAAAATCAATGGTTTATTACCTTTGTTTACTATCGTTAACCGATAGCAGTAAAAGCAAAGGCTGATAATATAATATTGCAAAAAGGAGACATAGAAATGAAACGATTACTTGCCCTCACACTGGCTTTGGTTATGGTATCCGGTTGTTTGGCAGGCTGTTCCGAAAAGGATCCCCAGCCAGCTAACCCAGAAAACCCCTCTGCCAATACAACGGAACCTGGTACAACGGAAACACAGCCAACAGTTTCCAACGAACCTTACGGCGTGTTCAACAACTACTTCCTTGCGGACGTGGATACCATTAACCCCCACACATGGTCCTCTTCCAACAGCGACAGCCTAATTGCGCAAACTTCCATGTACCTTTATTCCTATGTGCCAAATGAAACCGGCGACGGCTTTATTTTCGCGCCGGAATTTGCGGAAAGCGAACCGCAGCAAATGGACAGCGAAGGTAAAGTTTGGAACATTAAGGTTGTAGAAAATGCAAAATGGCAGAACGGCGACCCAATCAATATTGACGACCTTATTTACTCCTTCCAAATGTGCCTGGACCCACTTCTGGTAAACTCCCGTGCTTCCCAAATGGCTTCTGACTACATTACCATTGTAAACGCCAAGGAATACTCCTTGCAGGGCAATGCCGGCACTGTAGCTTGGGAAGATGTTGGCATTAAAAAAGTGGACGATTACACCATGGAAATTACCTGTACCGACCCAGTAACCGCCCTGGATGTTAAAAGCCACTTTAACTACTCCTGGAACGTCCTTGTCCACAAGCCAACTTATGAGGCTTGCATGAGCGCCGACCGTACAACCAACACCTACGGCTCTACTTCCGACAAATACATGAGCTGCGGCCGCTTCATCCTGAAAGAATGGGTACAGGGCGCCCAGTTTACCCTGGAAAGAAACCCCGATTACCCACACGCCGAAGATATTAAAATCGAAGGCATGGTATACAAAATTATCAGCGACAGAAACACTGCCCTGGAACTGTTCCTCAACGGGGAGCTGGACGCTGTAAGCCTTGGCGCAGAAAGCATTGAGCAGTATATTGACGACCCAAGGGTTATGACCTCTCCATCTTCCTCTATTTCCAGCTTTTGCGTAAATATGGGCAATACCAACAACAACGGCATTTTGGGTAATTCCGATTTCCGCCGCGCCCTCTACTATGCAATCGACCGTGAAGCCATTGCAAAAATGGTAAACGGCGTTCCTGCAAACTGGAATGTCCCAACCAAGTGTATTGGTGACCTTACTACAGGCGTTACCTTCCGCGAAATGCCGGAATCCAACGAATACATCCCGGAAAACCTTGGCTACGACCCTGCAAAAGCCAAAGAATACTACGATAAAGCCATGGCGGCTACCGGCCTTACCCAGCTGAAGCTGACCCTGGTGTACTCCGAAAGCTCCGCCAACTACAAGGCAGCCTCCGAATACCTCCACAAAACATTGCCGGAAATTTTTGGCGACAGCTTTACCCTGGAATTAAGCGCAGTTACCGCAAACGTGGCTACAGAAATGATTCAGGGCTGGAGAAAAGACGGCAACCCCAACAGCTTCGAGCTGTCCTGGAGAGGCTGGAACACCTCCACTACCGCCCCTTGGAACGGCCTGAAGGTGTACTCCGGTACATACACCAACAAAAACGAACCTTACTTTAATGATGAATACGATGAGCTTTGGAACAAAGCCAACCTCTCCCTGGAAGCTAAGCTGGATAACAACTACCGCCTGGAATTGACCAGAGAGATGGAAAAAATCACCATTGAGGATGCTGTTACCATTCCAATTTACGAATCCCCTGGTTACACCCTCATTGCAGACCGTGTAAACCTGCCCGTAAAAGCCTATGTTCCTGCTTACGGCTTTGGCTACACCATGTGTACCCTTACCCCGGAAGCGTAAAGACAGCGCCTTTAAGCAAAGCCTTTCCAATTACAAATTAGTAACAAGCCATTCCGGCGGGGCAGCCTGCCCCGCCGGGAAGGGCTGTTGCCCTTCCCGCTTTAAGCAAAGCCCCGCAAGAAAAAATAATTTCGCTTCGCTCAACCATTTTTAAGCCCCAAAGAAGGTGAATTATGCTAAGATATGTCATCGAACGGCTTGTGGCCATGCTTGTTACCCTTGCCATTATTGTAACAATTGGGTTTATGGTCATAAGGCTGATGCCCGGCAATATGTTTGAAGGCAACCCCGACATGACCGCCGAGCAACAGGCCGCGCTGGAGGCAAAATATCATCTTGACAAGCCTTTGCCTGTTCAGTACGGCTATTTCCTCCGGGACGCCTTTACAAAGGGCGACTGGGGAACATCCCTAAAGCTTTACCCCAACGTGCCCGTGTGGGATATTATGAAAACCCGTATCCCAATTTCCATGTACATCAACATTCTTTCCCTTTTAATTTCGCTGCCTGTCGGTATTATTTTAGGTATTGTGGCCGCAATTAAAAAGAACACCTGGGTGGATTATTTGGTGTCCTTCCTGGTTGTAATTTGTATTTCCGTGCCATCCTTTGTTTTTGCTACGTTAATGCAGTATTTTCTTGCGTTTAAGTTGGGTTCTTTCCCCATTATATACGACGCTACATCTACAGGCTTTCAGCAGCTTCATTCCCTTGCCCTGCCCATTTTTGCCCTTGCCCTGGGCCCAATTGCCAGGGTTACACGGTATTTAAGGGCAGAACTGGCGGAAACCATCAATTCCGATTTTATGCTTCTGGCTAAAACAAAAGGCCTTACCGAGGCCCAGTCCACCATAAACCACGGTATCAGGAATTCCCTTTTGCCCCTTATGAACATTATCGTCCCCATGTTTACAGGCATTATGGGCGGCAGCCTTGTTATTGAAACCATTTTTGCCATACCCGGCATGGGCGGCATGATGGTAAATTCCATCAACGCCCCCGATTACGAGGTTACCCTGGCAGTACTTATTTTCTATTCCATTATTTCACTGCTTACCATCCTTATTGTAGACCTTTCTTATGGCGTTGTTGACCCGCGTGTCAGAATGGGAGGGAAAAAAGAATGAGAAATGTATACTCTGCTTCGGACCCTAAGTGGCAGAACATGGATAAAAGTAAGTTTGTCCTGGTACAAACAGAAGAAAAGATTTTGGATGCTACCTTTGAATCCAAGCCCATTGGCTTCTTTAAGGACGCCGCCCTGCGCTTTGTAAAAAGCAAGGTTTCCATTGCGGCCCTTGTTGGCATTATTATCACCATTTTCTTTTCTATTTTTGGCCCATCCATGAACCAGTTTGGCTATAATGACCAAAACCTGGATTATATCAACCTGCCGCCCCGCGTTCCGGCCTTGGCCCAGTTTGGCATTATGGACGGCAGCAGGGTCCTGCAAAACCGCCGGGTGGACGGCCTTGGCGATACCACACGCTACCCCGAAGGCTGCATTTTGCGGGTGTTTAACCAGCGGGAGGTAAAGGGCGTGCAAATGTGCGACATAGAGGTCGATTACTACAAGTATTCCGGCGTGCCGGACGATATCAACTTCTGGCTGGGCAGCGACTACTTGGGCCGTGACCTTTGGACAAGAATGTGGCGCGGCGCCCGCGTTTCCCTGATGATTGCCTTTATCTCCGTTTTTGTTAACGTGTTTATTGGCATTGTGTACGGCTCCATTGCTGGTTACTACGGTGGCAAGGCGGATATGATTATGATGCGTATTACCGAAATTATAAACGCCATGCCCCAGCTGGTTGTGGTGACGCTGTTTATCCTGTTCTTTGGCACGGGCATGGTTTCCATTATTCTTGCCTTGGTGGTGCAGAACTGGATCGGCACCGCAAACCTCATTAGGGCCCAGTTCTACCGCTACAAAGGCAGTGAGTATGTATTGGCTTCCCGAACCCTGGGTGTTAAGGACAGGGTGCTCATTTTCCGCCACATACTGCCCAACACCATTGGCCCCATTATTACAAGGGCCATGATAGCTATCCCCGGCGCCATTTTTACCGAGTCCTTTTTGGCATACATCGGCCTTGGCATCCGGGCCCCGGAAAGCTCTATCGGCGTCCTTTTGTCCCAGGGGCAAAAGGTAATGCAGCAGTACCCCAACCAGGTGTTGTACCCTGCAATTATGATTTCACTGCTTATGATATCCTTTAATATGCTGTCCAACGGTTTAAGGGACGCCTTTGACCCAACCCAGCGCGGCGTATAAGAAAGGAGCTTTTATGGAACCCATTTTACAAGTTAAGGATTTGAGCGTCTCCTTTAACGCCTTTGCGGGAAAGGTACAGGCGGTCAGGCATGTAGATTTTGAACTGTACAAGGGGGAAACCCTTGTTATCGTGGGCGAGTCAGGCTCAGGAAAATCCGTAACAACAAAGGCCATTTTGGGCATCCTCCCTAAAAACGGCCACATCAATTCGGGGGAAATACTCTACAAGGGCGAGGATATGGCCAAATACAAGGAAAAGGATTTTTACAAAATCCGCGGCAAGCAAATTTCCCTTGTGTTCCAGGACCCCCTTTCGGCATTAAACCCCTTAATGAAAATAGGCAAGCAAATTACCGAAGCCCTTATTTTAAGCGGCGGCTACGAAAAAAAGAACGCTAAGGATAAGGCCATAGAGCTAATGAAGGCCGTTGGCATCCCCAATGCGGAGCTGCGGTACGAGCAGTACCCCTTCCAGTTTTCCGGCGGTATGCGCCAAAGGATTATTATTGCCATCGCTTTGGCCTGCAACCCCGAAATACTTATTTGCGACGAACCAACCACCGCCCTTGATGTAACCATACAAAGCAAAATATTGGAACTTATCAATGAAATGAAGCGGGAAAGGGACCTTTCCATTATCTTCATTACCCATGACCTGGGCGTTGTGGCCAATATGGCGGACAGAATCTGCGTTATGTACGCGGGTAAAATAGTGGAAATTGGCACTGCGGAGGATATTTTTTACCGCCCCGCCCATCCCTACACCTGGGCCCTTTTGTCCTCTATACCGGATTTGGATACCAGGGAAAAGCTGTTTTCCATCCCCGGCGCCCCGCCCAATATGCTTAACCCGCCCAAGGGCGACGCCTTTGCCCAGCGCAATAAGTATGCCCTGGCTGTGGATTTTGAGGAGGAGCCGCCCTTTTTCAAAATTTCCGATACCCACTACGCCGCAACCTGGCTTTTGCACCCCAACGCCCCTAAGGTTGAAATGCCCGAAATACTTGCTCATAGAATCCAGAGAATGAAGGAGGCAAACGGAATTGCCGACGAACAACAATAACAACGCTATTTTGCGTGTTGAAAACCTCAGCATGCACTTTACTACTAAAAAAAGAGGCAGGGTAAGTACGGTAAAGGCCGTGGACGATGTTTCCTTCGATGTAAGAAAAGGGGAAACCTTCGGCTTGGTTGGTGAATCCGGCTGCGGCAAAACCACTACAGGGCGTGCCATTATACGGCTTTATAACCCAACAGGAGGCCATGTTTATTTTGAGGACAGGGAAATTACAGGCAAGCTGACAAAGGAACTGAAAAAGTACGTTACAGATTCCATTGCCATGATATTCCAGGATCCCATTGCCTCATTAAACCCCCGTATGACTGTACAGGAAATTATTGGGGAGGGCCTGAAGGTAAAAGGTGTGAAGGACCCGGAGGAAAGGCACCGCCGCACAGCCGAAATGCTGTTAAAGGTCGGCCTTTCACCGGAACACGCCACTAGGTACCCCCACGAGTTTTCCGGTGGCCAGCGCCAAAGAATTGGCATCGCCCGCGCCCTCATTGCAGGCCCAAAGCTAATTATAGCGGACGAACCAATTTCAGCCCTGGATGTTTCGGTACAGGCGCAGGTAATTAACCTGTTAAACGACCTAAAAGAGGAGTTTGGCCTAACCATACTCTTTATTGCCCATAACCTAAGTGTTGTAAAGTATTTTTCCGACCGCATAGGGGTTATGTATTTTGGCAAGCTGGTGGAACTGGCTACCTCGGAGGACCTATTTAAAAACCCTCTGCACCCGTATACAAAAGCCCTGCTTTCAGCTATCCCTAACCCGGACCCCATTAGCGAAAAAACCCGGGAAAAAATATCCTATAACCCCCAAAGCCACGATTATAAGGAGGGCGTTCAGCCTTCCTACCACGAGGTTTCCCCAGGGCACCTGCTTTATTGCTCAGAGGAGGAGCTTGCGGCGTGGACAAGGGACATGAAAGTATAATACTGCTTACTCACTTCCTTCGCATAGGGAAAAAGGCTCCGCAAAATACGGGGCCTTTTTCTGCGCCCTTCCATAAAAGCAAAGGCGCGGTTCAAAAAAACCTCCCCTTTCCTTACGGAACAGGGAGGTTTTACGAGATTTTACGAGATTTTACGAGATTTTGCGAGGTTTCTCAAGGTTTTTTGTAACCGTTTATTGCGCCTGGGGCAAAGTAACGTCAGGGGTAACAACCTTTTTAATTTCCGCCCCCAAGGAGGAGAGCTTTTGTACAATATCTTCGTACCCGCGTTCAATGTAGGCAATATCTTCAATTTCAGAGGTGCCGTTGGCGCACAGGGCAGCCTGGAGCATGGCCGCGCCAGCCCGCAGGTCAGTAGCTTTTACCGGGGCCGCCGTCAGCTGGGGAACCCCTTCCACTACGGCAACCTTGCCGTCTACTTGTATTTGCGCGCCAAGGCGGCGCAGCTCATCCACATATTTAAAACGGTTGTCCCAAACGCCCTCGGTTACAATACTGGTGCCCTGGGCAATGGAAAGCAGGGTGGTCATCTGGGGCTGCATATCGGTGGGAAAGCCCGGATGGGGCAGGGTTTTTACATTCACCTTTTTCAGCGGGCCGGTGCGGCATACGCGAATACTGTCATCAAATTCAGTAATTTCTACCCCAGCCTGAATCAGCTTGTCGGTAATGGATTCCAAATGCTTGGGAATAACATTTTTAATTAAAACATCGCCGCCGGCCGCCGCCGCAATGGTCATATAGGTGCCGGCTTCAATTTGGTCTGGAATAATGGAGTAGGTGGTGCCCCGTAACATATCAACACCGTGAATTTTAATAACGTCAGTGCCTGCGCCGCGAATATCCGCCCCCATGGAGTTTAAAAAGTTAGCCAAATCCACAATGTGGGGTTCTTTGGCGGCGTTTTCCAAAACGGTAAGCCCTTTTGCCTTTACCGCGGCCAGCATAATGTTTACCGTAGCCCCGACGGAAACCACGTCCAGGTAAATGTGGGAGCCAAACAACTCCTCCGCTTGGGCATGAATGAAGCCGTAATCCGTGCTTACCTGGGCGCCCAAGGCTTCAAAGCCCTTGATGTGCTGGTCAATGGGGCGCACCCCAAAGTTGCACCCGCCGGGGGGGGAAACGTGGGCTTCACTGAAGCGGCCCAAAAAGGCGCCTAAAAAATAGTAGGAAGCCCGCAAATGCCGGGAGGATTCATAGGGAACAATGGGTTCGGCAATATAGGAGGTATCAATTTCTACTGTGTTGCGGGAAAGGTATTTTACCTTTGCCCCAATATTTTTTAGGATATTAAACAAAATAGTAACGTCGCTGATATTTGGTACATTTTCTATAACACAGCGGTCCTGTGCCAAAATGGTGGCGGGGATAATGGCCACTGCCGCATTTTTTGCGCCGCTGATTTCAACCTCACCTTGCAGGCGGTTACCGCCGCAAACAATATATTTTTCCAATTTTTAACGCCCCTTACGGTATATATTTAAGATAAAACAGCGCCCCTGTTCCAAGCTGCCGGGGGAAGCTGGAATATTTTCAGTAAAAATAAAATATGCTTTTAGTAAAGCGGAAAGCAGCCCCGTTAAAAACCCTCTGCCCTTTTGCAGTTAGTATACCACAAACAAAGTGGAATAAAGGGAAAAAACAAGGCTGGCTGAATTTGCCTGTTTTTGTGGGGGAAGGCCACAAAAGCGCCTTTCAAAGGGTATCCCGCAGAAAAGGCAAATTTGCAGTTTTTTCTTTCATTTTTGCATCTTACAATAATCGGCATTATTGCCTGCAACCGTTTACCAAAGGGCAGCTTTGTTTCCGCCTTTCTTTTGTGTGAAAAAGGGGAAACGGTTTGGAAGCGGCAATATACTTTTAAAAAGAAGGGCAGGTGCAAGGATGAAAGCAGTGCAAAAATGTTTGCTGCCTTTAATTAAAAAGGCGGTTACTTAAACATCCCTTTTTTAATTAAAATAATTGCCACTATGCCCATTAAAATAAAGGTGAGGGCTATGGAGGCCCAAAAAAAGGGGAAAGGCAGGTCCTGCACGTTCATGCCGTACATACCAAAAATCATGTTGGGTATGGCCATAACAATGGTTACGGAGGTAAGCCCCTTCATAACAATATTTAGGTTGTTTGAAATAATGGAGGCAAAGGCGTCCATAGTGCCCGAAAGTACGTTGGAATAAATGCCGCACATCTCAATGGCCTGCTTTACTTCAATAATTACATCCTCCAGCAGGTCCTCATCCTCCTCGCGCAGCTTTAAAATGCGCCCCCGCAGCAGCTTTTCCAAGGTTACCTCGTTGGATTTTAAGGAAGAAGAAAAATAAACCAGGGATTTTTCCAGCCCCAAAAGCTGAATGATTTCCTTGTTGCGCATAAGCCGGTGCAGCAGGTTTTCCGTGGTATCCGAGAGCTTATCAATCTGCTTTAAGTACTGCAAAAAGCGGGAAGCAATGCGCAGCAGCATTTTCAGCAAAAACTGTGTTTTTTGGTCTGTTTGAATATTTTTTACCATGCCCTGGCTAATTTCAGAAATAACGGCGTTTTCCTTTAAGGAAACGGTTACAATGTGCTGCGGCGTGTAAATAATAGCCATTGGCATGGTGGAGTATACAATAGCGGCGTCCTCCGAAGCCCGCTGTGCGGTGGGCACATCCACAATAACCAAAGTGAGGTTATCGTCCGTATCCACACGGGAAGCCTCCTCTTCATCCAAAGCGGCCCGAACAAAGCCGGAATCAATGGACATATCTTCAATTAAAAAGTGAAGCTCCTCCTCTGTAGGGGCAACGGCGCTTACCCAGCACCCGTCCTCCAAACCGGGGATTTCGGTAACGCGGTTATTGATGGTCTTATAAAAATTAAGCATTGCGGCAAGCCTCCTAAAAGGACACGCCGGAAGGGCTGCCCACGGTTTTACGTTTACTGCAAGAGTACCTTATTAAAATTTACCCTACAGTAAAAGGATTATGCCGCCGTAGGGCAACAGCATAATTTCTCCATAATATTATAACATGAAAAATTTTTTATTCAAGGGAAAGAGCCCCTATATGTAGGTGTTTTCTTTACATTCCTGCAAAAAACAATGGCTGAGGCCTTAAAACGACAGGTTTTATTTGGCATAGCAGCCATAAAGGAGTATAATATGGGCAAAACAGTAAGCAAATAAAGTCACAGGGCCAAAACCCAAGGGCTAATAACAATAGGGAAAAGGGAACAGCAAATGGAATGTACAAAAAAAGGAGCGTCCGGTAATAAAATCATAAAGGTAAAGGTTTGCCCTGCTGTGTCAGCAGCCGGGGCTGCCATGGCAAAGGCAGGCGTTTTTTCCACGGAGCAGCTGCTCCCCCGCAGGAACAGAAGCTTGGACCTAACGGGGGTTGCCGCCCAGCTTAAGGGGAAAACGGTGCTGGTTACCGGCGCTGCCGGTTCCATTGGCTCCGAAATTTGCCGGCAGGTCCTCAGCCTTGGCTGCGACAGGCTGCTGGCACTGGATATTCACGAAAATGGCCTGTTTTATTTGGAACAGGATTTAAAGCGGCGGGGTTTTCCGCAAAACTATGTGCTGTGCGCCGGTTCGGTGCAGGATAAGGGGCGGGTGGCTGCCATAATGGAGCATTACCGCCCAAGCATTATTTACCATGCCGCCGCCTATAAACATGTACCCATGATGGAGCACAACCCTGGAGAAGCCATAAAAAACAATTTTTTAGGCACCCTGTATACTGCCCAGGCGGCAAAGGCCCAAGGGGCGGAGTGTTTTATTTTAATTTCCACCGATAAAGCGGTGAACCCGGCCAACATTATGGGGGCCACAAAACGCATGTGCGAGCTTGCGGTAAAGGCGCTTAACGGCGGCAAGGGCACTTGCTTTGCAGCGGTGCGCTTTGGCAACGTGCTGGGCAGCGCCGGCAGTGTGGTCCCTGTTTTTCAGGAGCAAATTAAGGCTGGGGGGCCCGTTACCATTACCCATAAGGATATGCGGCGGTATTTTATGACCATACCGGAGGCGGTAAGCCTGGTGCTGGACGCCGGCCGCTTGGCCCAAGGGGGAGAGGTATTTATGCTGGATATGGGCCAGCCGGTGAAAATATATGACCTTGCCTGCCGGATGATACGCCTGAGGGGCTTGGAGCCGGGGAGGGACATTCCCATTGTATTTACTGGCCCCCGCCCCGGGGAAAAGCTGTATGAGGAAATGACTACAGCAGATGAAGTGACAGAAAGAACAGAAAATAACCAGATTTATGTGAACCGTTCCCCGGGGGCAGAGCTTGCGCAGGTTTTGGCTGCCGCCGCCTATTTTGAGCAGGGGGTGGATGTTCTTGCACCCCGGGAAATGCTTCGCCATGTGCGGGCCCTTGTTCCCACCTATAACCCTACCATCGATTGACAAGGGGCAATACGGTTTTTCGAGGTTAAAATTGCCACTGACAGCGTTGTCCTCGTTGCTGGGCGCCAGCCCAGCTGCCTCGTCCGCCTTGTCAGCAACAATTTTCTTTCCCGAAAAACTCCTTGGACCTGCCAGTGAGCATAAATTGGGGATAGCAAAGCTACCTTTGCGTGACGTTTGACAATATGTCAAACGTCCTAAGTTTGGCGAAAGCCCAACTATTGCGCCCGCCAAAGCCGAGAACGCAGTCCAGCGGCCGCAGGCTTGGGACACTGGCAAGCGTGTTTCCCCTTGTTAATCGATGGCAAGACCCTTTTATAAAGGGAGATGGGGCTTTTGGCCCGCCGGCCCTAACTTTTTGCAGGGGGCGCTCCATCTCCATACCCCAGGCTCAAAACTTACAGTGGGATACCACTGTAAGTTTTTTCTTTTTGGAGGTATCAGTTACCTCCAAGTCTTTACCAACGGGCTGCACCCTTTATAGGGGTGTGGGCCGCGCAGGCCTACAAAAAATGGGGTGCAGGTTCGGGCTGCGTAAACCCGTTGGCACAGGTTTGGAAGCGGCCAAACGCTTCCAAAAAGAAAAATGTTGCAGCAAAGGATTTTCCCTGCTGTAACGTTTGGGTTATGAGAACGGAAGAATGGCGCCCTATCCGGGACGCCATTGTTCTGCCTCTTAAAACCCTTCTGTGGGAAGGGCCGCAGGATTGTTTGGAACAAATTGGGAGGCCTTTTTGAAAAAGGTGGTGGGGGGCATACCACAGGCTGCCGCTGCCTGCCGAATGGTTTTCTTTTTATTCATCCAGGCTATGCACTCTTTTTCAAAATTATCGGGAACAGGCTTGGGATGTCTGCCCATATGTACCCCCTGGGATTTTGCTGCGGCAATGCCCTGGGCTTGGCGGCTTTTTATATTTTCCCTTTCTGCCTGGGCCACATAGGCAAGTATTTGCAGGGCCAAATCTGCAATAAAGGAACTGGTCAGGTCCTGTTCCTTTTTGCGGGTGTCCAGCAGGGGCATATCTATAATCAGAATATCCGCCTGCTTTTCCTTGGTAATAAACCGCCACTGTTCCAAAATTTCATCGTAGTTCCGCCCCAGGCGGTCAATACTTTGGACGATGAGCAGGTCGCCCTTGTGCATCCGCCGCATCAGCTTTTTGTATTGGGGCCGGTTAAAGTCTTGGCCGCTTTGGCGGTCAATAAAAATGTTTTCGCTTGGTATTTTGCACTGCTCCAGCGCCAAAAGCTGCCGCGCTTCGTTTTGCTCCCGGGTGGATACGCGGGCGTACCCGTAGGTTTTCTGTTCCATTGTTTAGTCACTCTCCCTGATGTAATTGGTAGCAGAATTTCCCATGCGGAAAATACCAGCCTTTGGGCGCTTTGCCACCCTGTAAAGCACGTATTTTGTCGAATTTTAGGAAACCCTTGCACAATCAGTTTGAGCCTTTTCTACAAATTTAAAAAGGGCTATTCTCAGTAAAATTTAGTGGATTTAAGCCCCAAAAATAAAAAAATCCCCAGAACCGGGTAGCACTGGGGATTCCTGTTTTCTTTTACCTTTTAAAAGGGAAAAACCCCCATATTTTGCGTGGGGTTTTGGCGCGCCTGGAGAAGAAAAACCTCCTATACTTTGTGCGGGAGGTCAGCAAAAATCCACACTTCTGTGTGGATTTTTGGTATTGGAAGCAGGCAGGTCTGTAAAAGTTTGCAGTGCAAACTTCCCATAGGAAAGGGGGTGAAGGGACAGCGACTGTCCCTCCCCAAGAAGGCGGAGCCTGATTGGAAAGCAAGA
>CAJTSZ010000042.1 GCA_910578755.1 uncultured Oscillospiraceae bacterium
GTGGAGGCATTAGGGGAGCGCCCCTTCACCGTAAAATCCGGCCTGTTGGTTTCCCAGGTTTTTGTGCGTCCCGGGCAAACAGTGTCCCCTGGGGATCCCCTTTTTTCCATTGATCAGCAGGTCCTGGAACAGCAAATCACCGCCGCCACCCGGGATTTGCAAAAGCTGCGGCTCCAGGCCGCCAGCGCCAATAATGAAGAACAAAAACAGCGGGCCCAGCTGGCCATAGACCGCGCCCAGGCGGATTACGAAGCCACCCAGCAGGAGCATGATACCTTGGTTAAGCGGGCAGAGCAGGATTTAAAGCGCGCCTCCAACCGTTGGGACGATTATGAGGACTTTGGCCCCGGCCAGTTTGTGGAAGGGGAGTGGCAGCCGGAGGATACCTCCTACGAGGACGCCTACCGCGCCGCCCGCCGGGCTTTGGAGGACGCCAAAGCCAACCGGGAAAAGGCCCTGGAGCAGGCCCGCCGCGCCTTGGAGGACGCCAGCCTCCAGCACAGTGAAAATTTTTCCGCCCAAATTACCGCCTTGGATATTCAGGAAAAGCAGGAGGAAGTAAAACGCCTGCAAGCCTACCAGGAAAACGGGGGAACCGTTACCGCAAAGGAAGCAGGCGCGGTAACAAAAGTAAATGTGGCTCCCGGGCAAAATACCTCCGGGGAAGCCGCCCTTCTCCTTGCCTCCCAGGAGGACGGCTATTTTCTCAAAGCCACCCTTCCCAAGGAGGAGGCCGAGTATCTCACCCCAGGCCAAACGGTCACCGTCACCCTGGCCGGGGAAAAAACACCCATAGAAGCTACAGTACAAACCATTGCCCCCGGTGCCGAAGGGGGTTGGGAGGTGGCCGTCACCCTTCCAGCCGGCCAAGGTTCCTGGGGAAACCAGGGGGAATTTAAAGCGGTGCAGTACAGCAAAACATACAACGCCTGCCTGCCTCTTTCTGCCATTCACGAGGATACCTCCGGTAAGTACGTCCTTACAGTGGAAGAACGCCCCGGAATCCTGGGTACAGAAAAGGTGGCCGTCCGTATCCCTGTCACCGTGGTAGATGCAAACAGCGAAAAAGCCGCTGTAGAAGGGGCCCTCTACTTGGATAGCCAGGTCATTATTTCCTCCAAACGTCCCATTGGGGAAGGGGACAGGGTTCGCATGGGGGAGGGCTAAGCATATGAAAAATAAACACATCCCACCCCTTGTTCCAGCCCTTTGCCTTGCCGCCTTAATTTTGTGGTGCGCCGCCCTCACGGCAGGCTCGCCCCTCCACAACCTGCCCAATCAGGTGCAGCTGCGCTGGCCCCAGGCCCTCATCACCGCCCCCATGCTGGAAAAGCTCTCCGCCTCCAGGCAAAACGGGGGAAAAGGGGTCAATTTTTCTGCCTGGCGGCAGCAGGCCGTTACCGTGTCCTCTGCCTGGGGAAGCACTGTCCAGGGGCCGGGGGTGTGGTACTGGGGCCGGGGAGATCAAATTTTCCCTACCGCACGCCTTTCCTGTGGCCGTTGGACCCTTTCCCAGGAAACAAACCAGTGTATGGTCAGTGAAAATATGGCCCTGGCCCTTTGGGGCAGCGCCAGTGTGGAAGGGCTGACCCTCACCCTCCAGGGTAAGGAATATTTGGTGGCCGGGGTTATTCAAAATTTGCCTCCTATGGTACTGTTGCCCGCCTCCCCACAGGAGGCTTTTTCTTCCCTTGTCCTGTGCCCAGCCGCGGGGGAGAACCCAAAGCAGGCGGCCCAAAACCTGGTTATGGAGGGCGGCCTGCCGGGGGATTGGCTGCTGCTTCCCGCCAGCGTCCCAAAAACCATAGCGGCTTTTGCCCAAAACCTGCCCCCTGTGGCTTTCGCATTGTGGCTGGTTTTCTCCCAGTGGAAAAAAGCCAAAGGGGAGCCCTCCCTTGCTCAAAAGTGGGGGAAGTATGGCAAGGCGGCCTTTTTGGCAGCAGCCTGTGCTTGGGCCCTGGGCTTTCCGCCAAGTATTTCCCAGGAATGGCTCCCTACCCGCTGGTCAGATTTTTCCTTTTGGGGTGAAAGCCTGGGGCAGCTGTCCAACCAGCTTATCACCAGCCTGACCTCTCAAAAGCTGCTCCCCGACCTCCTCCTGTGGCAAAAAATGGGCAAAGCAATTCTTTTTATGGCCCTGGCCACTGCAGCCGGCGGGGTACTGGCAGCAAAGGCAAAAGGGGAGCCCAAGCTGTCCCTTGGCGCTAGTTTAGCTCTCTGCGGTTTCCTTACCCTGGCCGCCTGGTGGATTTGCTTTCTCCTTTTGGGGGAAGCAGCAGTGAACCAAGCCTTTCTCTTTCTGCCGCCCCTTGCAGCCCTGATAGGGGAATACCCTGCCCCTTTTCAGGGGCCCTCCGGCTCCTAAAACCCCCGGCCCCACTCTTTTGGAAGTGTGCAGTCACTTCCAAGCCTTTACCATTGGGGCTTTCAGCCCCATAACCTAAATGTTACAGCAAAGGTTTTCCTTTGCTGTAACATTTTTCTTTTCAACAGCGAAAGAAGTTTAACAAGAAGCGCCGCCGGGGTACCCCCTGGACCCCTTCCGCGGGGCCGGTGGGAAAGGCCCCCTGCCGTTCAGCGGAACGCCGCCGTTGTTCCAACGGCTACAAGTTTGCCTTTGGCAAACTTGCGAAAACTACAGCAAAGGCACAAGTTATCGCAAGTTCGCTTTGCGAACTTGTGGCCCCACGCTGTGGGGCTGGCGGTTGGCTGCACTTGGGGAGTGTATTCATTTTAAAAGGCTGTAGTCAAGCTACAAAGCTAGGTCATAAGGAACACTCCCCTGTGTGAGGCCAAGCCCTCCCCAAGGTGAGGTCGGGCTTCCCACCAGTGCGAACTTGCTGTTTACAGGCTCTAACCGATAGAGCCCGCAAATTTGGTAATGCCCTGCGCAGGCAGGGCTACTAAGCGGGCAGTCTGCCCCCACCATTGGGCAGACCAACCGTTGTGCAGAGGAGTATTCCTTGTAACATGGCCATACACGAACGTGGGGCCATGTTATAATTAAACACTCCTCAAACACCGGTTGCCGCCTTTCATTGAGAGCCACAGTCAAATTTGGGGCCAGGGGTAAAACCCCGGCATTTTTCTTTTCCATATTTCTTTTGATGCCAAAAGAAATATGGCCTGGGTGCAGGGGCGGAGCGCCCTGCAAAAATAAAAGCTTTGTAAGCGCCCCTTACAAGTTTTTCGGCTTCGCCTGCAAAACTTGCGAAACTTGTATCGTTTGCACATTAGCTTTTTTATTGTGAAACAATAAAAAATAGCAGTAAAAAAGGCACAGCTTCAAGCTGTGCCTTTTAAGCTAAAAAACCGGGTAATTACGCCATTTTTTCAAAGTGGATAGGGCATGGCGCGTCGGACCATTCCATTACCAGGTTGCTGTCCTGGTTGAAAAAGGCCTTAAAGGTACGGGTGTCCAGCACCTGGAAGCCTACAAATTTGCTGTCGCCAACGCGGTTAAAGGGCTGGTCCATTAAGCCGTACAGCAAACGGAGCTTGCCCTCGTGGTAGTCAAAATGTAAAGTGCCGTAACCGGGGTTGTAGTAATCGCCACAGAAGCGCCGGTTTGCTTCCTCTTCACTAATTGGTAAATCCGCTTTTTCTTCCTCGGTATAGTTAGGCGCAAAGGAAATTTTGTTAAATTCATCTAAAATAAACTGGTAGCTGTCCTCTACTTCGCCTAAAATCATGTCGCAAAGCAGGTACTTAAAGGCATTGTAAGCAGGGGTGTCCACAGTGTTTACAGAAAGTGCAAACCCAGCGTTCAGTTCCGGGAAAAACCCTACCATGGAGTTAAACCCATCGGTAGAACCGGAGTGGAACGCAATTCTGTGGCCCTTGTACACAGCGGTAATCCAAGCTAAACCGTAGCTTTTTTGCAGCTCTGCCGGGTGGGCAGATTTGCCGGGAGTGCACACGTTTGGTTTAATCAGTTCCTCCAGGCCCTCTTTGCTGATAATGCGGGCGCCGTCCAATTCGCCGCCGTTGCACAGCATACGTACCCAGCGCTCCAGGCTGTCTAGGTTGGTGTACAAGCCGCCGCAGGGGTTGCTGGCCTTGCCCACAACTTCAGGTACTTCGTACAGCTGGCCCTTTGTTTGGGCGTAAGGCAAAGCAGCGTCCTTGCCTGCCATACAGTCAACGCCGCGGAAACACATATCCATGCCCAACGGGTCGCCAATTTTTTCTTTCAGCAGTTCCTCCCAGGTTTTCCCGGTGAGGCGTTCGCACAGGTAGCCTAAAGCAACGTACATTTGGTTTTGGTAGCTGTATTTTTCACGGAAAGAGTATGCCGGCGGGAAGTAGGCGATGCGGCGTACCAAATCGGCCCGGTCCTCCCGAACAAAAGTGCGCATTACATCATGGCGGCAAAGGCCGGTGCGGTGGCAGCCCATATCGCGGGGGGTAACATGCTCTTCAGCGTATTTGTCCATCATACAAAAGTCGGGCATAAGCTGTTTTACAGGGGTATCCCAAGTCATCAGGCCCTCTTCACACAGCTGGCCCGCTACCATGGTGGTAAAAGCCTTGCTGCAGGAAGCAATTTGGAAGTAGGTTTTTGGTGTAACAGGGCGGTGGGTTTGAATGTCCGCCTCACCAAAGCATTCTTTTGCCAATACCTTGCCGTCCTTTACGGCAACCATAATACCGCCGGCTAGGCCGTGGGTTTTGCGAATTTGGTCAATGGTCTGCTGAATAATTTTTTCCATGTATGTACCGCGTCCTTTCTTGTGTGCAAATTCCATACTTAAAATTGTTTTTCCATGCCGTTGGCGGCACAGCAAAAGCAATATGTACATTATATTACTTTTTAAGGGCCAATACAACCATTGAAATTATAAAATACCATTATAAAGTATAAATATTATATATTTCTATCCACTGAATAGTAGGCGTTTCAGTCTAAAATTCATATGAAACGAACAAAAATATATGAGAATACCGCTAATTTTATAGCAAATTGCCCATTAACAATTTGTTGCGCCTTGCCCTCTACAGCCCAAGGTTTTGCCGGATGTAAAATTCCACCAGGTCTGCGGCGGCTTCAATACCGCAGCGGGAAGTGTTGATGGAAAGGTCATAGTTGGCGGTGTTGCCCCAGTTATTTCCAGTGCAGTTTTTGTAATACTGGCCCCGTTCCTTGTCTATTTTATGGATTTGCCTGCGGGCCTCCTCCGTGGAAATGTGGTACGTTTGCGCCGCATTAATAATGCGGTCCTTTAAGTCAGAATGAAGGAAAATGTTAAAGCAGTTGGGGTAATCGGCCAAAAAGTAATCGGCGCAGCGTCCTACAATAACACAGCTGCCCTGGGCGGCAAATTCCCGTATCAGCCTAGTTTGCACGCCAATCAGTTCGGCGGAGGTGGGAAGGTACTCAAAGGAGGTGGCGTCTGCATAAGGCGCAGGGTAAATTTGGCTGAACAACCCTACAGCTTTTTCATCCATAGAATGAAGAAAAGCCTCGTTGATTTCCAATTCTTCCGCAGCCTGGGTTAAAATTTCCTTGTCATAATAGGGGATGCCAAAACGCTGGGCAAGCTCTTTGCCAACCTTTCGGCCGCCGCTGCCCCGCTGCCGGCCAATGGTAATAACAAATTTCTCTTTTTTCATAAAAAAGCCCCCTTTGCCTGCAATGTGCCTGCCGCTAAGGAACGTGCTTTAGCGGCAAAACCAATGTCTTTCTTTCATTTTAGTATACTCCCAAAAACGGGGGGTGTCAAAGCAGAAATGGGGTGCCCCTGTAAAATATTTGTTGGTACAGCAAGCCGGCAGAGCCAAAGTAAAAATTTCTTGTTTCCAAAGGGTGGCTGTGTTATAATAAACTTCATGTAGGCATGGCGCAGCAAAGGCGCCTGCCGCAGTAGGATAAACGGCCGTTTTACCCCGCAATATCCAAAGAAAAAGGCCAAATCCGGAGGAATAATGTGATTATTTTAGGAATAGACCCTGGCTATGCCATTGTAGGCTGGGGCGTGGTGGATTACAAAAACGGGCGATTCACTGTTTTAGGCTATGGGGCAATTACAACCCCCGCGGATATGAGCTTTAACCGCCGGCTGCAAATGATTTACCAGGACATGAACCAGCTGTGCGGCCAATACAGCCCCCAGGCCCTTGCTGTGGAAAAGCTGTTTTTTACAAATAACCAAAAAACTGGTATTGATGTGGCCCAAGCCCGGGGCGTTATTTTGTTGGCGGCCACCCTGCACAATTTGGATGTGTTTGAATACACCCCCCTGCAGGTAAAACAGGCTGTTGTGGGCTATGGCAGGGCGGTAAAACACCAGGTAATGGAGATGACAAAGTCCATTTTAAAGCTGCCAGCGGTGCCAAAGCCGGACGATACGGCGGACGCCTTGGCTTTGGCTGTCTGCCACGGCCATTGTGCAGGCTCTGCTATTCAGGCGGACCTGCTGAAGCGGTATTATGCCCAAAGGTAAGGCGGTATTGCTGCCTTAAAGCAGGGGGAAGGGCTCGGCAGAGGAACTTGGCAAGCCCCGCAAGCAGATAGATAGGGAAAATACATAGAAAAATGTCTTTTTATATAGATTAGTGAATTAGATTTAGAAAGGAAGAAGGCCCCGTGATATACAGCGTAAGAGGGAAGCTGGCAACCACCTCTTTAAATGAAGCCATTGTGGAATGTGCCGGTGTAGGCTACCATTGCTACACTACTTTAAATACGTTAAATGCCCTGCCCCCCGCCGGGCAGGAAGTGCTGCTGTACACAGTGCTTCATGTAAAGGAGGACGGGGTCACCCTTTACGGCTTTGCTACCCAAAGTGAAAGGAACTGTTTCCAGCTGCTTACCTCGGTTTCCGGGGTAGGCCCCAAGGGGGGCTTGGCAATTCTTTCCCAAATGACGCCGGACCAGGTGGCCATGAGCGTTGTTTCCGGGGATTATAAAACCCTGACCAAAGCGCCAGGCATTGGCCCTAAAATTGCCCAGCGCCTTTTGCTGGAACTAAAGGATAAAATGAAAAATGCCGGCTTCAGCCTTCAAGCTGGCCAGGTGGCCCAAGCCGTGGGGCAGGCAGCCGCCGGCGGCAATATGGGGGAGGCCATGTCTGCGCTGTTGGTTTTAGGCTACTCCCAAAGCGAGGCAGCCCAGGCCCTTGCCGGCTGCGGTGAGGAGGAGCCGGTGCAGCAGCTGATTAAAACAGCGCTGAAAAAGCTGGCCTCCGGCAGGTAAAACCGCTGTTTTACAGCTTTAGCGCGTGCAAAAATAGTGTGGCCCGCCGCCATAGCCATATAGTTTTCAACTAATAATAGAGGATAAAATAACAGAAAAGAGGGGAACGCATGCTGCAAAACACAATGGGCGAAATGGATTTTGAAAACAGGATAGTTGCCCCGGAATATACCCCAGGGGACGGGGAAGTGGAAACCTCCCTGCGGCCAAAAACCCTGGAGGACTACGTTGGCCAGGAAAAGGTAAAGGAAAACCTGAATATTTGTATGCAGTCGGCTAAAATGCGGGGGGAGGCCCTGGACCACGCCCTGTTGTACGGCCCCCCCGGCCTTGGTAAAACCACCTTGGCAGGCATTGTGGCCAATGAAATGGGGGTAAACCTGCGGGTGACCTCTGGCCCGGCCATAGAAAAGCCCGGCGATTTAGCCGCCCTCCTTACCAATTTAAGCCAGGGGGATATTCTTTTTATTGATGAAATCCACCGCCTTTCCCGCAGTGTGGAGGAGGTACTGTACCCCGCTATGGAGGACTACGCCCTGGATATTATTATTGGCAAAGGCCCTTCTGCGCGGTCTATCCGCATCGATTTGCCTAAATTTACTTTAATTGGCGCAACTACCCGTGCCGGGCAGATGACCGCCCCCCTGCGGGACCGCTTTGGTATGATTTTGCGGCTGGAGCTGTACAAGCCCCAGGAACTATGCCACATTATAAAGCGCAGCGCCAGTATTTTGGAGGTTCCCTGCCAGGAAGCAGGCGCCCTGGAACTGGCCCGCCGCAGCCGGGGCACCCCCCGTATTGCAAACCGTCTGCTCAAGCGCGCCCGGGATTTTGCCCTGGTTATGGGCGACGGTACCATAACAAAAGAAATTGTGGACCTTGCCCTGGAACGCATGGAAATAGACCATTTGGGGCTGGATTCTAACGACAGGCGCATTTTGGCAACCATTATCCGCAACTACAACGGCGGGCCTGTGGGGGTGGAAACCCTGGCCGCTGCCGTAGGGGAAGAAACTGTCACCATTGAGGACGTGTGCGAACCCTTTTTAATGCAGGTAGGCTTTTTGGTGCGTACCCCCCGGGGGCGCTGCGTTACTCCTTCCGCCTACACCCATCTTGGGCTGCCCCAGCCGGCTGGGGCGTCAGGCATTTCCTTAGAACAGCTTTCCCTGCTAAAGGAATAGCGGGGCCCTTTTGCTGCTTTTCTAAGCACAGGCCTGCTCCAAAAGGTGAAACAAAAGAAAAAAATGAACATAAAATAGAAAAAAACACTCCCTGCCTGCCAAAGGGGGGAGGTAAATTATAAAAAGAGAGCGAGGGAATCCTTATGGGAAGAATTTTTGGTACCGACGGCGTGCGCGACGTAGCGAACACAGCCCTCAGCTGTACCCTGGCTATGGATATTGGACGCGCCGCCGCTATGGTGGTGGCCCAGGAAAGGGGAGTAAAGCGGCCCCGGTTTCTCCTTGGCTGCGACACCCGCATTTCACGCCATGTGCTTACAAACGCTCTGTGCGCAGGGCTTTGCTCCGTTGGGGCGGACGTTGTGCTTTTGGGCGTCGTACCTACCCCCGCTGTGGCTTACTTGGTAAAAAGTATGCGGGCCGATGGTGCAATTATGGTTTCGGCCTCCCACAATACATACGAGTTCAACGGCATTAAAATTTTTGGCTCCAAGGGCTATAAGCTCACCGACGAACAGGAAAATGCCATTGAAGCCATTGTGCTGGACCACGCCCAGCCCTACAGTTTAAAATCCCATGGGGAGTTGGGCACGGTTACAGAGGCCCCAGAGGCAGTGGAGGGCTATATTGACCACATTGTTTCTACCGTAGAAGGGGACCTTTCCGGAATGAAAATTGGCGTGGACTGCGCCAATGGCTCTGCCAGCCGCACAGCGGCCACCATTTTCCAGCGCCTGGGGGCCAACGTTGTACTTATTAACGATGAGCCCGACGGCGTAAATATTAACCACGGCTGCGGCTCCACCCATTTACTGGCCCTGCAAAAGCTGGTGGTGGAGGAACGCTGTGACATGGGCGTTGCCTTTGATGGCGATGCAGACCGCTGCCTTGCCGTGGACCGTTACGGCCGTTTGGTGGACGGCGACCAAATGATAGCCTTTTTTGCCTGGTGCAAAAAACAGGCGGGCACCCTGCCGGAAAATACCGCCGTTGTTACAGTGATGAGCAATATGGGCTTTTTCCGTTTTGCCCAGGAGCAGGGCATCCATGTGGAAAAAACAAATGTGGGGGACCGCTATGTTTTGGAGCAGATGCTGAAGTATGGGTACAACATTGGCGGGGAACAGTCCGGCCACATTATTTTTAGGGAATATATGACCACCGGTGACGGCGAGCTCACCGCTGTCCAGCTGATTTCTATGCTGAAGCAGCAGGGAAAAACCCTGGAGGAGGCTGCCGCCATGATGACAGTGTACCCTCAGGTGCTTTTAAATGTAAAGGTAAACCCCAAAATGAAGCAGAAGTTCCAAACAGATGAGGAAATATGGCGCCAGCTGCGTCAGCTGGAGGAGGAGCTGGGCCAGGACTGCCGTATCCTTCTGCGCCCCTCCGGTACAGAACCGCTGATACGGGTTATGGTGGAGGGCAAGGACAAGGCTGTAATTGAACAGGCCGCAGCTAAGATGGCCCGCATTATAGAGGAACGGCTGGTAAAATAGGCGGTATACTTTGGGGCTGTTTATGGGCCAAGGGTATAAAATTGGGACAATGTAAGATGTAAAAGGAAAGGGTAGCAAGCAGTATGAGGACGGCAAGCAACTGGAAAGAGTTTGAAGTAATAGATACTTCCGCAGGGGAAAAGCTGGAGCGTTGGGGCAATGTTATTTTGGCCCGGCCGGACCCGCAAATTATTTGGAACACAGAAAAGGGCCCGGAGTGGAAAAGAGCCAACGCCCGTTACCAGCGTTCCAACAGCGGCGGCGGCAGCTGGGATATAAAGCAGATGCCACAGGATTCCTGGGAGCTGCACTACCGGGAGCTTACCTTTAAAATAAGCCCTACAGGCTTTAAGCATACTGGCTTGTTCCCGGAGCAGGCGGTAAACTGGGATTTTATGGCGGGAAAAATACGCTGCGCCGGCCGCCCTATTAGTGTGCTGAACCTGTTTGCTTATACCGGCGGGGCAACCCTGGCCTGCGCCGCGGCAGGGGCCAAGGTTTGCCACGTGGACGCCTCCAAGGGGATGGTGCAGTGGGCTAGGGAAAACGCCCAGCTTTCCAGTTTGCAGGAAAAACCCATTCGTTGGATTGTGGACGACTGCAAAAAGTTTGTGGAACGGGAAATCCGCCGGGGTACCCGGTACGACGCTATTGTAATGGACCCCCCTTCCTACGGCCGCGGGCCGGGGGGAGAGGTGTGGAAGTTAGAGGAGCAAATTTACCCCTTAGTGGAGCTTTGCGCCCAGGTGCTTTCGGATAAGCCCTTGTTTTTCCTGTTAAATTCCTATACCACGGGCCTTTCCCCCTCGGTCATGGAATATATTTTGGGGGTTGCTGTGGGCAGCCGGTACAAGGGGGTTCTTTCCTCCTCGGAAATTGGCCTGCCCGTAACAAAAACCGGCTTTGTATTGCCCTGCGGCAGCACGGCCATTTGGGAGAACCGTTAGTGAAATAGTATAAAACGGGTGCTTTATGGAGTATAGAAGTACAGCCAGCTATAAAATTTGGCTCAGAGGCGACAAAATTTATACTTTATCTATTTTATTTTACACAGGTTTTTTGGTATACTGACACCAATACCGCCCCACCGGCGGAGGAGCAAAAAGTCTGATGTTTTTTGTGGGAAAAGCAGCCCGCATAATTTTGGCAGGGCTGCAGGGAAGTGGAAAAGAACCGTAAAGCGGCAAGGGAGAAAAGGTGGTAAAACAAGTGAGCGAATTTATCGAGGCAAAGAAAATTAGCTTCAGTTACAGCCTGGAGGATGAAAAAGAGCCGGTAAAAGTGTTTGAGGATTTGGATTTTACCGTAAACCAAGGGGAAATGGTGGCGGTGCTGGGCCATAACGGCTCCGGGAAAAGTACCCTGGCAAAGCATTTTAACGCTATTTTGCTGCCAGTAGAAGGGGACGTTTTGGTGAACGGAATGAACACCAAAAACGAAGAGGACCTGTACAACATCCGGCAGGAAATTGGTATGGTGTTCCAAAACCCCGATAACCAAATTGTGGCGACCGTGGTGGAGGAGGACGTGGCTTTTGGGCTGGAGAATATTGGAATATCCCCGGCAGAAATACGCGCCCGGGTGGACCAAGCCCTGGATGATGTGGGAATGAGCGATTACAAACAGCATGCGCCGCACCGCCTTTCCGGCGGGCAGAAGCAGCGGGTCGCCATTGCTGGCATTATTGCAATGCGCCCCCAGTGCATTGTTTTGGACGAACCCACCGCCATGCTGGACCCCCGGGGCAGGGACGAGGTAATGAAAACCATCCTGCGCCTGAACCAGGAATTTGGCATTACCATTGTGCTTATTACCCATTATATGGACGAAGCCGCCCAGTGTGGCCGGGTAGTGGTAATGGATGGGGGAAAAATTATACTGGATTCCACGCCAAAGGACGTATTTTCCCATGTTAGAATGTTGAAAAACGTGGGGCTGGACGTTCCCCAAGCCACAGAAATTGCCTATGAAATGACAAAAGCTGGCTACCCCATGCCAAACGACGTGCTTACAGAGGATGAATGTGTTCAGGAGCTTGCTAGGCTTATAGAACGCACCGCCCATGCCCGGCGCAAGGCCAAGGAGAAAAAAAGGAAATAAGCCGGCAGCAAAAAAAGAAGGTATGGTATGGCTTGGAAAGGACAGGAAAAGCAATGGCAATTATTAAAACAGAAAATTTATGTCATGTTTATTCCGAAGGAACCCCCTTTGTGAAGACAGCAATAGACAATATTAACCTGGAAATTGAAAAAGGCGAAATGATTGGGGTTATTGGGCATACCGGTTCCGGTAAAAGTACCCTGATACAGCATTTTAACGGTTTGCTGGAGCCAACCTCCGGCAAAATATACATAGATGGGCAGGATCTTTGGGAAAGCAAGGAAAAGCTGCGGCAGTTCCGCTTTAAGGTGGGGCTGGTGTTCCAGTACCCGGAGTACCAGCTTTTTGAGGAAACCGTCTACAAGGATATTGCCTTTGGCCCTAAAAACATGGGCTTTTCCCCAGAGGAGGTGGACGCCCGGGTACGGGAGGCTGCCGCCTTTGTAGGGCTGAAGGAAAAACATATGGAGCAGTCGCCCTTTGAGCTTTCCGGCGGGCAAAAGCGCCGGGTGGCCATTGCCGGGGTAATGGCAATGAGGCCGGAAGTGCTTATTTTGGATGAGCCCACCGCCGGGCTGGACCCAAAAGGGCGGGACCGTATTTTAGGCCAAATACAGGAATATCACCAGGAGCAGAAAAACACAGTGCTCATTGTTTCCCATAGTATGGAGGATGTAGCCCGCTTTGCCCAAAAGGCCCTGGTAATGAACAAGTCCCAGGTGTTTATGTACGACACAGTGGAAAATGTATTTGAACACGCCAATGAAATTTCGGCTATGGGTTTAGCGGTTCCGCAAATCACCAGGGTATTTATGAAGTTAGCGGCGAAAGGCTACCCGGTGGACCCCCATGTGTATACAATAGAGGGTGCAAAAAAGGAGCTGCTGCGGGTAATGAACGGGCAGGGAGGGGGAAAATAATGCTGAAAGATATTACCATAGGCCAGTTTTTCCCGGGGAATTCCTTTATTCATAAAATGGACCCCCGCATGAAGCTGGTGGCTGTGCTTTTGTATATTATTATGCTGTTTGTGGCTTCCCACCCCCTTAGTTTAATTGTGGGGGTAGCCCTTTTGGCGGTAATGTACGCCGTTTCAAAAATACCGGCGGCAATGGTGCTGAAAAGCCTGAAGCCGGTAATTCCCATTATTATTTTTACTTCTGTTTTAAATGTGTTTTTTATCAGCGGCGAACCGCTGTTTTCCTGGTGGCTTATTGAAATTACCAAGGAAGGCATTACTATGGCAGTGCTGATGTCGGTGCGCATTGTGTGCCTTATAGCGGGCTCCTCCCTGCTTACCTACACCACATCCCCCATAGAGCTTACCGACGCCCTGGAACGGCTGATGAAGCCCTTAAACAAAATAAAGGTGCCGGTTCACGAGCTTTCTATGATGATGACCATTGCCCTGCGCTTTATTCCAACCTTAATTGAAGAAACCGATAAAATCATCAGCGCCCAAAAGGCCAGAGGGGCCGATATGGAAACCGGCGGCCTAATGCAGCGGGCCAAGGCGTTAATCCCTATTTTAATCCCTCTGTTTGTTTCCTCCTTCCGCCGGGCCGACGAATTGGCTATGGCCATGGAGTGCCGCTGCTACCGGGGCGGGGAGGGCCGTACTAGGATGAAGCAGCTCCACCTTTCCCCACGGGATTTTGTTGCCTTAATTGTTGTAATTGCGGCTTTTGGCGGCATTATTGCCATGAATATGCTGCTGCGCCCGTAAGGGCAGCAGGAAAGGGAAAGCGGGCTTATGCGGAATTTACTGTTTACCATACAATATCAGGGCAGCAGGTACCACGGCTTCCAGGTGCAGAACAACGCTGTCACTGTAGCCCAAATATTCCAGGACGCACTGGAGCAGGTGACAGGGCAGCGCAGCGATATTAAGGGCTGCTCCCGCACAGACAGCGGGGTCCATGCCAATATGTTTTGCGTCAGCGTAAAAACCGAAAGCAAAATACCCTGCCAAAACCTGGTGCGGGCCTTTAATGTAAAGCTGCCGCCGGATATTTCGGTGCTTGGCTGCCGGGAGGTGCCCTTGGAATTTCACGCCCGGTACAGCTGCCAGGGAAAACGGTACATTTATAAAATACATAACAGCCCCGTACGGGACGCCTTTTCCCACCAGCTTGTGTACGAGTACCCCTATCCCCTGGATGCAGAACTGCTTAACTGCCAGGCCCAGGATTTTGTCGGTACTTACGATTTTTCCTCCTTCTGCGCGGCAAAAACCTCGGTTAAGGATACAGTGCGTACCATAACTGCCTGCGGTGTGGAACGCCAGGGGGACTCCGTCACCTTTTTTGTGGAGGGGGACGGTTTTTTGTATAACATGGTGCGCATTATGGTTGGCACGCTGCTGCAAATTGGGGCCGGCGGCCTGCCCCAGGGCAGTATCCCTAAAATAATTGGGGCAAAAAGCCGGTCTGCCGCAGGGCCAACAGCGCCGCCCTGGGGCCTGTACTTGGATAAGGTGTTCTATCCCCAAAATCAGCTGGGCCTGCCGGGGGAAGAACAAGCCAATGGGTAAAGGAAGCAGGCACTTCCAGAAGGAAGCAGGCACTTCCTAAAGGAAGCAGGCACTTCCTAAAGGAAGCAGGCACTTCCTAAAGGAAGTGGGAAAAAACAGGGTGCAGTCACCAAAAGGGAGGAAGCCGTTTGTGGAACAAGTGACCAACTTAGGGGAAGTGCGCAAAAAGAGGAAACGGAAAAAGCTTTTGCGGGCTGCCGCTGCCATTATTTTTATCTTAGCGGTCACCTACGGTGCGGCCGCTATTATGAACCACCAGGATTACATGGGCCCAGCCTCCTTTTTTACCATGCTCCAGGGCGGGGAAGGCTACCCAGTGGAAGCGCCAGGGGGAAAATCCAAGGGGCTTTATACCGCCGGAGGCAATTTGGCGGTGGTAAACGATACGGATTTGTTTTTGTACAACACCAAGGGAAGCCAAATATTCAATGTAAAGCACCATATGGCAAACCCCTTGGCCAAATCCGCAGGGAACTTTTTGCTGATGTTTGACAGGGGAGGCAAGGGCTATTCCCTGTACAACCGGGTGGATCCAGTGGCCGACGGAAAAATGGAAACCCCCATTTACACCGGGGCCGTCGCCCAAAACGGGGTTTTTGCCATAGCTACCCGCGGCAAAGACTATCTTTCCCAGGTAACTGTGTACTCGCGCAGCAGCCAGGAGCAGTACAGTTGGAATTATGCCGATAAAATGGCAACCAATATTGCCCTTTCCCCCAATGGGAGTAAAATGGCCGTAGCGGCTTTGTACACCCAGGATGGAGTGTTGCATTCCCAGCTTCTGTTGTACAACGACGGCCAGCTGGTGGAAACCAGGGATTTTGAGGACGAAGTGGTTTGCCACCTGCTGTTTACCAATGATGATACCATTGTTGGAATTACAGACGCCACTGCCTTTTCCATAACAAGCAAGGGCAAGCTGCGAGGGGAATTCCACTACCAGGGGCAGGGGCTTTCCGCCTTTGCCGCAACGGAACATACCACAGTGCTTTTGCTGGGCAGCTACCAGCAAAACGGCGGGTATGACCTAATTTCATTGACGGAGGACATGCTGAAGGAAAGCTCCGCCAAGGTGCAGGGAACTGTTCATCAAATTTGTGCTGATGATGAAAACGCATATATTTTGGCAGGCAACCGGTTTTACCAGTGTAATTTAAAAACAGGAGCCTTGAAAGTGGAAACCCTGTCCGACTATGTGTATGATGTTATTCCCTTGGGCCGGTATGTTTACGCCGTTACCAATGAGCAAATCACCCGTACGGTGAAGGAGGACATTAGCCAGTGGCAAACAGCCCCCCAAAACAAGGACCAGGAGGATAACCCGGAACCGGAACCCCCGGAGGAAAATAACCAGGGTGCCTCCCCTCCGCCCGAAGGAACCAAGGGCGAGGAACCTGGCAATGTTCCAGAAGAAGAAAACAGCGAAGGCAGCAAGGAGGAAACACCTCCCCCAACGGAGGAAAAACCCCAGGGCGTCCCTGGCCTGTAACGCCATTTTTCAGAGTAGGAGAGTGAACCATTGAATACGTTAATACCAGTTTTGTATGACGCAACAGCGGTTGTTTTGCTGCTGCTGGCTGTTTCCCGGGGCTCCGCCAAGGGCTTTGCCCGTACAACAGTGGATGTGCTGGGCCATGTAGCCGCTTTTTTTGCCGCGTTAATTATAGGGAAAGGCTTATCGGCCTTTATTTACAATATGTTTGTTGGCGGGCCGGTAAACCGCTTTTTGGAGGATACCCTAGCCCAGGCTATAGATAATGGGGAGTTTTTGCCAAGCCTGGAGGCTGCCTTGGAGGGGCTGCCTCCCTTTGTTGCTCACTTTTTTGCCAATACGGATTCCTGGCAGCTGGAAAACGCCTTTAACGGCGCTGTAAGCGATGTGGTGCAATCCATAGAGCAAACGGTGGTGCAGCCGGCAATTACTTCTTTTATTTATATTATTTTGTTTGTGGTGTTGTATGCCGTATTCCGCTTTTTGGTAAAACGGTTTGCCTCTGGGGTGGGGCTGGTGTTCAAAGCGCCGCTGCTGCGCCCGGCCGACCGTTTTTTAGGCGGCGTATTGGGCCTTGTGCAGGGGGGAATTACCTTGTACATTATTTCCCTGGCGGCCCATTTTATGTTGTACTTTTTACAGGACCCGCCTCGCTTTTTTAATGAACGGGTGATTGCCAGCACATATATTTGGGATTGGGTGTACCACTTTAACCCATTCCAATTTTTGGGCTAACGGGCCTTGTTGAAGCAGGAAAAAGGCGTAAATTTTATAATTTTGAAAAAATAGCAGGGTACTTTAATACTTCGTTCATAAAATAGAGGTATAATAAACAATAGAATTAGCAGAGGGAAAGCTTAAGTGCTAAAACCTCCGCCGGTTCCCGGGGCGGCGCTCCGGTCAGCGGCCCGCGCCGCAGTTGTAATACGAAAGGAACGCTTGAAAGAAATATGAATAAAAATTTACTTTGTTCCAGATGCAAAAAAAGAATGGCCGTCGTTTTTATGACTCGGATAGAAGGCGGCGAAACTGTAAACGAAGGGCTGTGTATTCAGTGCGCCAAGGAGCTGGGTATTAAACCGGTGACCGATATGCTGGATAAAATGGGCGTCAGCGACGATGACCTTGAGGCCATGAACGAGCAAATGATGTCCTTGGCCGAGGGCATGGATGTGGAGGACAGCGACGAT
>CAJTSZ010000043.1:0-7684 GCA_910578755.1 uncultured Oscillospiraceae bacterium
GCAGGGGTTCATCCAATCATCCCGGAAAAAGGTTCCCTGGGCGCCAGCGGCGACTTAGCCCCTTTGGCACACATGGTACTGGTGATGATTGGCGAAGGCCATGCCGAATACCAGGGCGAGGTTTTGCCAGGGGCCCAGGCTATGGCAAAGGCCAACATCCCAACCATTGAACTGGCGGCCAAGGAGGGCCTTGCCCTGATCAATGGCACCCAGATTATGACAGCCATTGGCTGCATGGTAACCTACGACGCCATTAACACCGCCAAAACAGCGGACGTTATTGCGGCTATGACCACAGAGGCTTCCTGCGGCATTAAAAAAGCCTTTGACCACAAGCTCCACGACCTGCGCGGCCACCAGGGGCAGAAAAACACCGCAAAAAATATGCTTGCCCTGCTGGAAGGCAGCAACTTAGCTTTCGATAAAATCCCAAATAAAGTGCAGGATGCTTACTCCATCCGCTGCATCCCCCAAATCCATGGCGCCAGCCGGGATTCCTTGCAGTACGCCTACGACGTGCTTTCCAGGGAAATTAACGCAGTTACCGATAACCCCATTATTTTCCCGGATGAGGACGAGGCTATCTCCGGCGGCAACTTCCACGGCCAGCCTGTTGCTTTGGCAATGGATTTTATTGGTATGGCTATTTCGGAATTGGCCAATGTTTCCGAACGGCGCTTGGAACGCCTGGTTAACCCGCAGCTTTCCGGCCTGCCTGCATTTTTAACACCAAACGGCGGCGTGTGCTCCGGCTTTATGATTACCCAGTACGCGGCGGCCTCCATGGTTTCCGAAAACAAAGTATATGCTCACCCGGCTTGTGTGGATTCCATCCCTTCCTCTGCAAACCAGGAGGACCATGTAAGCATGGGTACCACTGCCGCCCGCAAAGCCCGCATGATTTTGGACAACACCCAAAAAGTGCTCTCCATTGAGCTGTTTGCTGCTTCCCAGGCAGTAACCTTCCGCGGCGAAGAAAAGCTGGCCCCTGCCACCAAGGCCGTTTACGATATGATTCGCCAGGAGGTTGCCCCAATTACCGACGATGTTGTAATGCACTACCAAATGGTGAAGTTTGACAACATGGTAAAAGACGGCCGCGTCCTTGCCAAGGCGGAAGCCGTATGCGGCAAGCTGCTGTAATGGCTGGCCCAGCTGGGATATAAACTTTATGCTGTAAAAACAGTTGGCTCTGCGGGGCCGCTGTACGTACAAGGCGCAGGCCCTTCCGCTTCCTTTTAAGTTGAACCAGGGGAAAGGGGAGGCCGGCGCCGCCAATCCAATAAAACAGGAGGAACGTCCTATGATAAATAACCAAACCATCGACCAGGCCATGACCATTAAATTAGGCTCGGAGCTGCCGGCATATCCGGAATTTGTACCGGGTATCCGCCGCGCGCCGGACCGCGGCTACTGCCTCACCCCAGCCCAAACAAAGCTGGCGCTGAAAAACGCCCTGCGCTATGTGCCCGAGGAACTTCACGAGGCTTTGGCCCCGGAATTTTTGGAGGAGCTGAAAACCTACGGCCGCATTTATGCTTACCGCTACCGTCCCCAGGGGCGCATTTACGGCAAGCCCATTGAGGAATACAAGGGCAAATGCCTGGAGGGCAAGGCGTTCCAGGTAATGATAGACAATAACCTGGATTTTGAAATTGCCTTGTACCCTTATGAACTGGTAACCTACGGTGAAACCGGCCAGCCCTGCCAAAACTGGCTGCAATACCGCTTAATTAAAAAATATTTGGAAGAATTGACCGTGGACCAAACCCTGGTGGTGGAATCTGGCCACCCAGTGGGGCTGTTCCCATCCAAACCGGAGGCTCCAAGGGTAATTTTAACCAACGCCTTGATGGTTGGTATGTTTGACAACCTGAAGGATTGGGAGGTTGCGGAACAAATGGGCGTGGCCAACTACGGCCAGATGACCGCCGGCGGCTGGATGTATATTGGGCCGCAGGGCATTGTACACGGCACCTTTAACACCATTTTAAATGCCGGCCGCAAATATCTTGGCATCCCCGACCAGGGGGATTTGGCAGGCTGCACCTTTGTATCCTCCGGCTTGGGCGGCATGAGCGGCGCCCAGCCAAAGGCAGCCAACATTGCCAACGCTGTGGGCATTTTTGCCGAGGTGGACCGTTCCCGTATTGAAACCCGCCACAACCAGGGTTGGGTAGACTGCATCAGTGATAATTTGGAGCAGGTATTTGCCATGGCCAAAGAGCATTTGGAGAAAAAGCAGGGCATTTCCATTGCCTACCACGGCAATATTGTGGATTTACTGGAATATGCCGCAAAAACCAACTTCCATATTGACCTGCTTTCCGACCAAACCTCCTGCCACAACGTGTATAACGGCGGCTACTGCCCGGCTGGCATTACCTTTGAACAGCGCACCGAAATGCTCCACCACGACAGGGAAAAATTCTGCCAGCTGGTGGATGAAACCCTGCGCCGCCATTTCCGCGCAATCCAGCAGCTTACAGCCCAGGGCACCTACTTCTTTGACTATGGCAACTCCTTTATGAAAGCGGTTTATGACGCAGGGGTGCAGGAAATTTCCAAAAATGGCGTGGATGAAAAGGACGGCTTTATTTTCCCATCCTATGTTGAGGATATTATGGGCCCCATGCTGTTTGACTTTGGCTATGGCCCCTTCCGCTGGGTATGCCTTTCCGGCAAACCGGAGGATTTGGATAAAACCGATAAAGCGGCTATGGACTGCATTGATCCAACCCGCCGCTTCCAGGATAGGGACAACTATATTTGGATTAGGGATGCAAAAGAAAACCGCTTGGTAGTAGGCACCCAGGCCCGCATTTTGTACCAGGACGCCGAGGGCAGAACAAAAATTGCCCTGCGCTTTAACGAAATGGTGCGCAACGGGGAAATTGGCCCTGTTATGCTGGGCCGCGACCACCACGACGTTTCCGGTACCGATTCCCCCTTCCGTGAAACCTCCAACATTAAAGATGGTTCCAATGTTATGGCCGATATGGCAGTGCAGTGCTTTGCAGGCAATGCAGCCCGCGGCATGAGCCTGTGCGCCCTCCACAACGGCGGCGGCGTAGGCATTGGCAAGGCCATCAACGGCGGCTTTGGCCTTGTTTTGGACGGCAGCCACCGTGTAGATGAAATTATCCGGTCCGCCATGATGTGGGACGTTATGGGCGGCGTTGCCCGCCGTAACTGGGCCCGCAACGAAAACTCTATTGAAACCTCCATTAAGTACAACGAAAAAAGCGGCAAAGCGGCCCATATTACCATTCCATATTTGGCCTCCGACGAACTGATTGACCGCTTGGTAAAATAATTTTGTTTTCCGTGCCCAGGGGGAGGTTTGCCTTTCCCTGGGTTTTGCGGGATTATTTAAAACAGGAGGATGTTTTCTATGCCCGAATTTCAAGGAAATTCCGTTGCCTCCAAGTGGGAAGAATTGAAGGAGAAATACGCGCAGCTGGGGCTGCCTTTCTTCCGCTACCACCCCAACCCTTTGGAAACAGGCGCCTTTCAGGAGTCCGAAGAAGGCGTTGCCTGTGACTGCTGCGGGAAAACCACCCATATTTATTATGAAGGCCCCTTTTACGCCATTGATGATATTGACTGCCTTTGCCCGGAATGCATTGCCAGCGGTAGGGCTGCCGAAAAATTTGACGGCGCCTTCCAGGACGAGTGCAGCGTGGATGATGGGGTAGAGGACCCGGAAAAGCTGGATGAACTCATTTTGCGCACCCCCCGGCTACTGTGGGTGGCAGCAGGAATACTGGCGCGCCCATTGCGGCGACTTCTGCGCTTTTTTGGGCTATGTGGGCGCAAAGGAGCTTTGCGCCATGGGCATTATGGAAGAAGTGCTGGAGGATCCAGGTGATTGGTCAAGGGAAATGGTCCAGGATTCGGTCAATGGCGGTTCACCCCAGTGCTATCTGTTCCAGTGCCTCCACTGCGGCAAGTACCTTGTGTGGACAGATTGTGACTAAGTGAAAAGGAGCCCAGGGCAAGACCCTTGACCCTGGTGTACATAAAATAAAAATGAAACAAAACCATAAAAGGAGTGCATACCTATGGCAAAAATTTTAGAATGTGTGCCAAACATTAGCGAAGGCAGAAACAAAGAGGTTATTGAGGCTGTTTTGGACGAGGTACGTAAGGTTCCCGGCGTTACCCTGCTGGACTACAGCTCCGACGAAAGCCACAACCGTACCGTAATTACCTTTTTAGGCTGCCCGGAAGGGGTAGCCCAGGCTGCCGTTGCCTTAGCAAAAAAAGCCGCCGAACTGATTGATTTAACAAAGCACCAGGGGGAACATCCCCGCATGGGCGCTGTGGACGTTATCCCCTTTATTCCAATTAAGGAAGTTACCCAGGAAGAGGCCGTTGAGGTTTCCAAACAGGTTGCCGAAAAAGTGTGGAAGGAAGCTGGTATGCCTGTATTCCTTTACGAGGATTCTGCATCTGCTCCCCACAGGGTAAACCTGGCGGCTATCCGCAAGGGGCAGTTTGAAGGTATGGCGGAAAAAGTGAAGGACCCCCAGTGGCACCCGGACTTTGGCGGGGAAACCATTCACCCCACTGCCGGCGTGGTGGCTGTTGGCGCCAGAATGCACTTGGTTGCCTTTAACATCAACCTTTCCACTTCCGACATTACCATCGCCAACAAAATTTCCAAAATTATCCGCCGTTCCAGCGGCGGGTTCGACTGTGTAAAGGCCCTGGGCGTTATGCTGGAGGACCGGAATTTGGCCCAGGTTTCCATTAACATGACCAATTTCCACAAAACCCCCCTGTACCGTGTGCTGGAGCTGGTGAAGGCGGAGGCCGCCCGCTGGGGCGTACATGTTGTGGGTACCGAGGTAATCGGCCTTACCCCTATGGATGCTCTTATTGATTCCGCAGAGTACTATTTGCAGATAGAAAACTTTGACAGCAGCGTGCAGGTGCTGGAAAAACACATCCTGTAATAAAACGCGGGCCAAGTAGGAAAGGGAAACATACCATGGAAAAACTGCTTGTTTATAATATTGGCACATTGCAAACCCCCGTTGGAAGCTGTAAGCACGGCGGCGGCGCTCAGGGGGAAAACAGTAAAATAAAGAATGCCGCCCTTTACGCAGAGAACGGGATAATTAAGGCAATTACCGGCGATGGCCGCCTGCCCCAAGGGGCTGATGGGGCGGACGTTGTAAAAATTGACGCCCAGGGCGCATTAGTGACCCCTGGCCTGGTGGACGCGCACACCCACCTAGTGTTTGGCGGCTGGCGGCAGGGGGAAATCCCTTTAAAGCTGCGGGGCGCAACCTACCTGGACATCCTGCGGGCCGGCGGCGGCATTTTGGATACGGTGCGCCACACTAGGGAGGAAAGCAGGGAGCAACTGTTGGAAAAAAGCAGAGGCTTTTTGGACGAAATGCTCTCCCTTGGCGTAACTACAGCGGAAATAAAAAGCGGCTATGGCTTGGATAAGGAAAACGAACTGAAGCAGCTGTCCATTACACGGCAGCTGCAGGCGGAACACCCCATGGATTTGGTATCTACCTTTTTGGGGGCCCATGCCATTCCCGACGAGTATAAAGGCCGGGCGGACGAATACATTGATATGCTGATCTCCCAGGTGCTGCCCCAGGTGGCAGAGGAAAAACTGGCGGAATTCTGCGATGTGTTTTGTGAGGACAGTGTGTTTGATGTGGAGCAAAGTCGCAGGATTTTGTTGGCGGCCCAAAAGCTGGGCCTGCGTTCCAAAATCCACGCCGATGAAATTGAGGAAATTGGCGGCGCCCAGCTGGCAGGGGAGGTACAAGCGGTTTCTGCTGAACACCTGATTGCCACTGGGGAAAAGGGCATGGAGGCCATGGCCAAGGGGGGCGTTATTGCAGCCCTGCTGCCCCAAACCTCCTTTTACCTAGGCAAAACCTTTGCCCCAGCCCGCCGCATGATAGAACTGGGTATTCCTGTAGCTTTGGCTTCGGACTTTAACCCAGGCTCCTGCCCCTCCCTGAACTTACAGCTTTCCATTAGCTTAGGGTATTTGCGTTACCGCATGCTGCCGGAGGAAGTGCTTACCGCCGTTACCATTAACGCCGCCGCCGCCATTGGCCGCGAGCATTTGGTGGGTACCCTGGAGGAGGGTAAACAGGCAGATCTAGTTATTTGGAACGCCCCGGATATGGAAACCCTTTGCTACCGTTTTGGCAGTAATTTGGCCCGCACCGTTATTAAAAAGGGCGTTGTTGCCGCAGGGAAGTAAGGGAAACCGAAAAAATGGAGGATGGAAACATGGAATTAGCAAAAATGACAGTGGAAGCATATATCGACCAGTTGGGCTCCAACGCGCCAGCCCCAGGGGGCGGCTCCGCCAGCGCGCTGTGCGGCGCCCAAGGCGCTGCTTTGGTAACTATGGTGGCAGAGCTTACTGTGGGCAAGGCAAAATATGCGGAATTTGAGGAGCTTTGCCGCCGTGCCATTGAGGAAGGCAGCAAGCTGCGCCAGGATTTGGTAGCAGCCATTGATAAGGATACCCAGGCATTCAACCTGGTTTCCGCGGCCTTTAAGCTGCCAAAGGAAACCGAGGAAGAAAAGGCGGCCCGCCGCCAGGCTATAGCGGACGCCACCTTAACAGCAACCCAGGTCCCCTTTGAAACTTTGTCCCTGGCAAAGGCGGCCCTGGGGGTTTGCGCCCTGCTGGTGAGTAAGTCTAACCCCAATGCAGCCAGCGACCTGGGGGTTGCGGCCCTGAACCTGCTTTCCTGCGCAAAAGGAGCATGGCTGAACATTTTAATTAACCTGGGCGGCGTAAAGGACGAGGAAAAAGCAGCTTATTTCCGCACCCAGGGGGAACAGCTGGTGGCAGAGTGCGAGGCTTTGGCAGGCCGCATTTACACCGAGGTTGCAGCTTCCCTGTAAATGGCTACCTACCTGTTTTAAAGTGAAAAATGGAAAATACCCCGGCGGCGCTTTTGTAAGGCGCTGCCGGGGTTCTGTTATACGGATATGCCTTAAAAGTATAGGGGGAGTGAGCATTCCAAACCTGTCCACACATCAACTTTTACAGGTAAAACAATAAAAAAATGTTTGAAAAGCGGTAATATTGTGGTAAAATAAATAAGTTACAGTATGTATAACCGCAGTCAAAAGCGGAAAAGGGTAAAAAAGAAGCAGAGGAAGTGCAGAATGAGCAAAAAAATTTCTATTGGCGTGGCGCTTGCGCTGATGATGATCGTGGCGGCGGTAACGCTTTCAGTGACAATGATTTTTTCCAAGCAAATGTTTAACAACACCGTTTCCAACATTACGGAACGCGAGGCATTGTACGATAAAATTTCGGAAATAGACAGCTTTGTCCGTAAAAACTATAACGGGAATATTGATGAAGAACAGCTGCTGGACGGTATTTCCTTAGGATATATGGCTGGTATTCACGATACATACGGCCGGTATTACAGCGCGGAAGAATACGCGGAAATTATTAAGGATAACGAAGGGCAAATTGTAGGTATTGGCATTACAGCCTCCAAAACAGAAAGTGGCTACATTAAGGTGGAAGAGGTTTACCCCGATTCCCCGGCGGAGCTGGCCGGAATAGAAGCAGGGGAACTGATTGTAAAGGTAAACGATATTGACCTTAGCCTGGAAACATACGAGGAAGGTAAAAACGCCATTTCCGGCAAGGCAGGCACTACATTAAGCT
>CAJTSZ010000043.1:7718-17075 GCA_910578755.1 uncultured Oscillospiraceae bacterium
GTACAGAGGACCGTTCTATTCCCGAAATTGTGCGCAGGAAGGTGCAGAAGCCTACAATATACCACGAAACCTATGACAATGTGGGCTATATAAAAATTACCGATTTTAACGACGCCACCTATGACCAGTTTAGAAAAGCAGTGGAAAGCCTGGTGGATGACAAGGTGCAGTCCCTTATTTTTGACCTGCGCAACAACGGCGGCGGTACGGTGGATTCCGTAATTAAAATGCTGGACCTGCTGCTGCCGGAAGGGGATATTGCAACTGCCACTTACAAAGACGGCCGGGTTGAAGTGTTGGGTACCTCCGACGCCAGCTGCGTGGAGCTGCCCATGGTGGTGCTGACCAACAAAGGCACAGCCAGCGCGGCGGAACTGTTTACCCAGGCGTTAAAGGACTATGGCGTGGCGAAGTCCGTAGGGGAAAAAACCTATGGCAAGGGTACCATGCAGGTGTACCATAAGCTAAAGGACGGTTCGGCAATTAAGCTGACTATTGCTAAGTACAACCCTCCCAAAAGCCCCAACTACGACGGTGTGGGAATTCAGCCCGATTATGAGGTTTTGCTCACCGAGGACCAGGTAAAAAATTTCTCTAACCTGACAGAGGAAACAGACCCCCAGCTGAAAAAAGCACTGGAACTGGCCAAGGCAGGGCTGGTAAGCCTTCCGGAAGATGACGAGGAAAATGAGGGCTTAGAGGATTTAGAGGACTTGGAGGAAGAGCTGGACGAGGACAGCGACTCTGAAAAGACAGATAAGAATAAAGACGACGATGAGGAGGAAGATGAAGAGGACAAGGATACCTCCAATAAGGACGAAGACGACGAAAAGTCAGATACGAAATCGGATAAAGACAAAGATACCGAGGACGAAGATACTGACAGCGAAGATGAGGAAGAGGAAGATACCGAATCAGAAAAGGACAGCAGCTCTAAAAAGTAATTAGAAAAACAGGTATGCAAAGGGAATTCCCTATTGCATACCTGTTTTTGTTCTGTATAAAAAATAGTTGAGCAGAGCAAAACTATTTTTTGTGCATGAAGCAGGAAGGGCGAGTAGCCCGAATCTGCTTGCACATCAGCTTTTTTATTGTGAAACAATAAAAAATAGTTGAGCAGAGCAAAACTATTTTTTTGTGCAATAAACGGGGCGCGGAACATTTGTGCAAAAGGAAAGCCAGTAAGCGCCCCTTACAAGTTTTTTGGCTTCGCCTGCAAAACTTGCGAAAACTGCTTTGTTGCAGCCCGAATCTGCTTGCACATCAGCTTTTTATTGTGAAACAATAAAAAATGCTGCTGACACTGAAGGGAAAGCATTGCCTTTTCAAAGGTGTACACAAAGGGAAGTTTTGTGCGGTTATAGCAGTTTTTTTATATATTTTAAAACGGATGGCAGAAAACATTTATAAATTTAAAAAAATTGTGGAAAAAAGATATAAAATAACTAAACCTGGTGAAAATGAATTGACATAGCATGGGAATAGGAGTATTATAAGGAAAAATATGTTTTGGAATAGTTTATAATAAATAGTATATTTGTAAAATATTATATCTAAAAACAATAGCAATAAAGTTGCAGACCTGTATTTTTACGCACTGTAAAGGCGGCGCATGGGGCGCTGCGTTTTGCATATTCCTCATCGTTACAAAACGGAGGAAATAAAAGGAGGACAAATATGAAAAAACACTTGTTAAAACTGTTGGCTTTGGCCATGGCGGCTTCCTTTGTGCTGGGCGCTTGCAGCAGTACAGGGGAAACAGAGCCCAAAGCGGACAACAACGCCGCACCAGGCGTGGAGGACAGCAAGGAACCAGCAAAGAAGCCGGAAAAAGAAACAGCAGCAAAAGGCGATGAAATTAAAGATTTGGTAATTGCGCGCCTTTCTACCAGGGAAATGGAAACATTTAATATCCTGTACAGCCAAAGCTTTTCTGACTTTGAAAACCTCACCAATATGATTGACTCCCTGGTGGAGGTTGACCCACAGGGCAAGGTAGTGCCTGCCATTGCAGAAACATGGGGCACAGAGGACGAAGGCCTCACCTGGACTTTTCACATCCGCGAAGGCGTAAAATGGGTGGATATGAATGGCCAAGTGAAGGGCGACTGCACCGCATGGGACTGGGCTACCGGTTTGGAATGGGTGCTTAACTACCACAAAAACGAATCTTCCCACACTTCCCAGCCCATTGAAATGATTGCCGGCGCTGGGGATTACTACGAATATACCAAGGCCTTAAGCAAGGAAGAAGCCTATGCTTTGGATGCTTCCGCCGGTTCCAAGTTTATGGAAATGGTGGGGGTAGAGGTTCCGGACGATTTAACCCTGATTTACCGCTGCCCAGAGCCAAAACCATACTTCGATTCCTTCCCTGCATGGGCTGGCCTGTACCCAATGTCCCAGGGCATGGTGGACGAGCTGGGTGTAGACGGTGTAAAAGCTATGGATAACACCAACTACTGGTACAATGGCTGCTACACCATGACCACCTACATCCAAAACAACGAAAAGGTGTTTACCAAAAACCCAGAATACTGGGATAAAAATTGCCAGCGGTTCGATACTGTTACTGTAAAAATGGTAGAATCCAACGACGTAGCCTTCCAGCTGTACAAAGCAGGGGAAATTGACTCGGTTTCCTTAACAGAATCCAACCTGCAAACCATTTATAATAACCCAAATCACGAGTTTTACAACTACCTGGTAGAGCTGCCTGCGGATAAATATGCTTATCCTATCCACCTGAACTATGCCAAAAACAAAGAGGACGGCACACCGGATACCAACTGGAATACTGCTGTTGCAAACGAGGCTTTCCGCCTTTCCTGGCTGTACGGCATAGACCTTACGGAATATTACAAAAGAACAAACTCCATTAACCCATTGAGCTGTGAAAATAACTTTTACAGCATGAAGGGCTTGATTTACAATTCCGACGGTACCGAATATACAGAGCTGGTACATAAGGAGATGGGCCTGCCGGCCCTCAACGGCAAAACCATGGTCCGTATTGATAAGGACAAAGCCCAAAAGTACAAGGAGCAGGCCATAGAGGAGCTTACCGCTTTAGGCGTTACCTTCCCTGTAGAGGTGGATTACTACATTGCTGCTTCCAGCCAAACCGCATTAGACAGCGCCAATGTACTGAAAAATTGCTTTGAAGCAAGCCTTGGTCCCGAATATGTTCAGCTGAATATTAAAACCTATGTTTCTGCCTACAGCAAAGAGGTTCGGATTCCCCGCCTTATGTCCTTTAACGTAAACGGCTGGGGTGCAGATTTTGGCGACCCAATCAACTACCTGGGCCAGGAGATTATGGGCAACGACAGCGCTTACTACGCCAATTCCTACTCCTACATTAACCTGGTGGAGGAAACCGAAGCCACCAAAGACCTGCTTGCAACCTATGCCGAATTTACCAAATTGGTAGACGAAGCCAACAAAATCACCAACGACCTGGATGCAAGACATATTGCCTTTGCCAAAGCAGAGGCTTACATGGTTCAGCATGGCCTAATTATTCCATGCAACTACAGCGTTTCCTGGGGCTTAACAAAGGTTAACCCCTACAGCAAAATGAATGCTATTTTTGGCTGCCAGAACGATAAAATGAAAAACTGGGAAACAAACGCCAACGGTTACACAACCGAGGAAATGAAAGCCGCAGCTGCTGCTATTGGCAAGTAATAATTTAGCTAAGGGCCTATTTAGGATTTCAATGTGCATGGATTGGCGAAATGTTTTTTAACACAGCAGGGTGAAAAAACAGCCGTCAAGATGTGTTAGGGAGATTCTTAATAGGCTCTAAGGGCTAATGCAAGCCTCTCTGCCGCAGTTTGCGGCGGGGAGGTTTTTCTGTCTGTGCCAATGCAGGGGCAGGTTTTAGTAATTTTGTATAATTTTTGTTAAATGAATAGCAGAACCTACAAAGATATAGGCGAAAAGGAAAAAGTTTGATAAAAAAATATCACTCATCCCATTTTTGTGCTATAATAGCCGCAAGGCAATTATTATAATTTTAGCGGCTGGGGCGGTACATTCTTTAGGGGCCCTCAAACCCCTAAAACCCCCGGCCGTAGCCACACACAGTATGTTATGCTTAAAATAATGCCGCCAAGGCGGTAAAATATAGGAGGAGTATCATCATGTTATTGGAAAATAAAGTTGCCATTGTCACCGGAGGTACCCGCGGTATTGGTTACGCCATTGTTCGGGAATATTTAAAACAGGGTGCAACCGTTGTACTTTGCGGTTCCCGTCAGGAAACCGCAGATAAAGCCGTTGCCCAGTTAAAAGCAGAAAACGCCGCATGGCCGGTAGAAGGCATTAGCCCCGATTTAACCAACTATAATTCTGTAAAGGAAGCCTTTGACAAGGTTGCCGAAAAATATGGCAAAATTGATATTTTGGCCAACAATGCCGGCGTTTCCGCTTCTGAACCCCTTACCTCCTATACGCCGGAAATGTTTGAAAAAACAATGGATGTAAACGTAAACGCTGTGTTTAACTGCACACGTGCCGTTGTGGATTACATGAAAGCCCAAAACAGCGGCTGTATCATCAACACCAGCAGTATGGTAAGCCTGTACGGCCAGCCCTCCGGCGTGGCCTACCCAACCAGCAAGTTTGCCCTCAACGGCATGACCCTTTCCCTGGCAAGGGAGCTGGGCCCCAGCGGTATCCGTGTAAACGCCGTTGCCCCCGGCATCACCAACACCGACATGGTAAAAGCCCTGCCGGAAAAAGTAATTGCTCCACTTATTGCCCAAATCCCGCTGCGCCGCGTAGGCGAACCAGAGGATATTGCCAACGCCTTTGTGTTCTTGGCAAGCGATATGGCCAGCTACATCAGCGGTATTGTCCTCAGTGTAGACGGTTTAGCCCGTTCCTAATTCCTAATGCAACCAAAAAACAAAAAGGACAGAAAGTTTGCCTTGCAAAAGGCAGGCTTTCTGTTTTTTTTCGCTGGTTTATGCTATAATTACTGCAATACCATTTATGCTGTACAGCAGCCCGCCCCAGCGGGCCCGCTTCGTTAACGCTTTCGTGCTGTAATAACCGTATCGCAAATAGCCAAGGGCTATTGCTTGGGAGGAAGAACATGACATTTACAGAAGAGGGGCAGCTGCTCCAACACATCAAAAAAGGGGAGCTGGCTCCAGTATACCTGCTGTATGGGGAGGAAAAATATTTAAAGGACTTGTATTGCCAAAGGCTTGTAAAGGCGGCAGGGGATGCTTTCCCGGAGTTTAACCTGCACCAGTTCGAGGGCGCCCGCCTGGAGGCAGACCAGCTGCTGGAAGCTTGCGAGGCCATGCCCTTTATGGCGGAAAAGCGGTGCGTAGTAGTGAAAGATTTCCCTTTTTCTTCCTTACCGGGGCAGGAGAAGGAAAAAATAGAGGGCCTGCTGGCAGAGCCAGTCCCCACCACCGTTTTAATTTTACAGGTGGATGATGGGGAGTTCCTGCCTAAAAAGAATACAAAAGCAAAAAGGTGGATGTCCTTAGCGGATAAGTTTGGCATTGTTATGGAACTGGGCCGCCGCAAACCGGCGGATATTACCCGCTTTTTGCAGAAAAGCGCCCAACAGCAGGGCTGCACCATTTCAAAGGATTTGTGCTGCTATTTGGTGGAACGCTGTGAAAACGATATGCTCACCCTTTCCAACGAAATACAAAAGGCGGCGGCTTACGCCGGGGAAGGGGAAATTACCCAGGAACATATTGATGCAGTAACTGTAAAAGCGGTTTCCGCCAGGGTGTACGACCTTTCCCGGGCTATTTTGGCGGACCAGTACGAAAAAGCCCTTTCCATTGTGGAGGAGCTGCTGTACCTGCGGTACCAGCCCACGGTTATTTTGGCGGCCCTTTCCGGGGCCTATGTGGATTTGTACATTGCAAAAACCGCCAAAAACGCTGGCAAGGGGCAAAAGGAAATATTGGAAAACTTTGAGTACCGCGGGCGGGATTTTGTTGTGCGCAACAGCCTGCGGGACTGCGGCAGGTACTCCCTAAAGCTTCTGCGCAAATCTATTGACCACCTGGCCCAAACAGATTACCGGATGAAAAGTTCCCGGGCCGACAGCGCCGTGCTGTTGGAACAGGCTGTAACCCAGCTGTTTTTTATTGCCCCACAGTAATTGGCACCATACACAAAGGAAGAAATTATGATACATACAAACAAAACCATTGTGGTAGAAGGAAAATATGATAAAATAAAGCTTTCCAGCCTGGTGGATGGGGTTATTATCCCCACCGGCGGCTTTGATATTTTTAAAGATAAAGAAAAGCAGGAGCTGCTGCGCACCTTGGCAAAAAAAACGGGCCTCATTGTGCTGACAGATTCCGATAACGCCGGCTTTCGCATCCGCCGGTTTATCCGCAACTTGTGCGGCGGAAAAAACGTAGCGGACGCTTATATCCCCGATATTGCCGGCAAGGAGAAGCGCAAGCCCCACCCTTCCAAGGAGGGCAAGCTGGGGGTGGAAGGTATCCCCCAGCAAATTCTTCTGGAGGCCCTTACCCTGGCGGGGGCGGCCTGTACCCTAAGGGAGGAGCCAAAACAAAAAATTACAAAGGTAGACTTTTTGGAGGCAGGCCTCACCGGTGGGGTAAACAGCTCCCAGCGGCGGGCAGCCCTGCTGAAAGAACTGAACCTGCCGGAGCATTTAACCACAAACTCCCTAATTACAGTGCTTAACGCCTTAATTTCCTACGAGGAATTTATTGCCCTGACCCAAAGGCTATTTAATAACCTGTAAACAGAAGAAAGGAGGGGAAAAATGGGCTTTGCTACCCTAAGCTTTGTGTTTGCTTTTTTGCCAGTGAGCATCCTGCTGTTTTATATAAGCCCTAAAAAGTGGAAAACACCGGTGCTTTTAGCAATTTCCCTACTGTTTTATATTACCCTGGACCCAACAAACCTGGTTATGATGTTGGTTTCCATTACCTACGATTACCTTATGGCCCACCTTATTTTGGCGGCTAAAAAGGATGTGCGCCTGCGGAAGATACCCCTTATGGCCTGCGTGGTAAAGAACCTTTTGTTAATAGTTGTGTTTGGTGTGCAGTACCAAATGACCAAAATTGGCGTCCCTTTGGGGCTTATGGTGTATACCATGACCTCTATGGGCTATGTTATTGATGTATACCGGGGCGATGAGCCTTTGGAAAGCAACTGGCTCAACTTTGCACTGTTTTGCACCTTCTTCGGCAAAATTTTTTATGGACCTATTGTGCAGTATTCCGTTATGCGGCAGGATATTGTGGACAGAAAGCCCTCCCTAAGCGGAATTAGCACAGGGCTTATTGTTTTTACTACCGGCCTTGCAAAGCAGGTTATTTTGGCCCAGGGGGCCCTGGGGGTGTACCGGCAAATTACCAAAATCCCCTACAGTGAATATTCTGTGGCTGCCGTTTGGGTGCTGGTTATCAGTTTTTCCTTTACCATGTACTTTACCCTTTCGGGTTACAGCGATATGGCCCAGGGCCTGGCGCAAATTTTTTCCATGCAGCTGCCGGAAAGCTACCGTTATCCCCTTCAATCCCGCACAGTCAGCGGCTTTTTTAACCGCTTTAATATTACAGTTACCCAATACATCAACCGGTATGTGTATGTTTTTTTAGGCGGGGACCAGGGGGGCTTTCTTTCCCATGCATTAAATACCCTGCTTACCGCCATGCTTTTGGGCCTGTGGTTTGGCATACGTCTAAATTATTTGATGTGGGGGGTATATTTTGCGCTGTTTATGCTGTTGGAAAAATACTTTTTAATGAAGTACCTAAAAAAAATCCCGGTGCTGTTTAACAGAATGTATACCTTTGCCATTGTTGTTATGTCCTTTACCATTTTTTCGGGCAGTTCCCTGGGGTATACATGCTATTACCTAAGGGCGATGTTCCAGTTTAAAACAAGGGATCTGCTGGACGGGCGCACAGCCTATATTTTAAACAGCAATTCTTTGGTGCTGGCCTTGTGCTTTTTAGGGCTCACCAGTTTGTGGGAAAAGGCCAGCCAATGGCTGCAAAAAAAATACCCGGCGCTTTCCGCAGGGCTTTCCGGAGTGTTTCATATTGGGTTGCTTACAGTTACTGTTGCTTTAATGCTGTAAAGGAGGCCGCCATGAAAGCAAAAAGAATATCGGCGCTGTTCATGCTGCTGCTAATTGCGGCATTGCTCTGCCTTACCCTGTACCAGGGCCTAAACAGTGAAAAAGGGTTTCCAAAGTATAACCGTTTTTATTATATGAAGGAATATATGGCAGAGGTGGAAGCCTTTATGAAGGAAAACTTCCCCCTGGCCAAGGAACTGCGTTTTCTAGGTGTGCAGCTGCAAATGCTGGCGGGGCAGCGTCAGTTTAATGGTATTTATATTTCGGATAATATGCTTATTGAGGATATTGAGCCCCCCCAGGAGGAAATTGCCGCCGCAAACCAAAAGGCCATGGGCAAGTTTGTTGAAAACAGCACCGTTCCCACTTATGTTATGCTGCTGCCCACAAAGCTGGCCATTAAACAGCAGGAACTGCCGGAAAACGTGGCCCTTTTCAGCTTTAACCAAAAAAATTATATGGAAGAGCTGTACAGCAATTTTTTTGGGAAAGCTACCACAGTGGATGTTTACCCCATTTTGTTTTCCAACTACAGCCAGTACATTTATTACCGCACATCACCGGAACTTACCGCCTTGGGCAGCTACTATGTTTACTCGGTACTGTCCCAACGCCTGGGCAATGTGCCTTTGCCCCAGCAGGATTTTGCCATGCAGCATATTAAGCACAACTTTTACGGCGAAACCTACAGGCAGTCCCCCTACACCCAAATAGAGCCGGATATTATTACACTGTACCGCCATACAAAGGAAAACTACAACGCCATAGTTACCCATAATAGCGATTATCCCTACACCTACAACACACTGTACCCAGAGCATTTGCTTAACCTTTCCCAAGGGTTGGATGTACTGCTGGGCGGGGATACAGGGGACATTACCATTCGCAGCAACAACAGGCGGGTAAAAAGCCTGCTGGTGTTTGGGGACAGCAGTATACTGCCGGTGCTGCCTCTGCTTACCCCTCATTATTCCCAAATCCGGTTTATTGATTTTTCCCTTTGGAACAGCAATGCCTTAAAGGATTTAAAAATAGAAGAGTATGACCAGGTGCTGCTGGCCTATTCGGTGGATACTATGATACACCAAAGTTACCCCGCCCAAATTGAACAGGTGGCGGCCTTGGCCGCGGCGCAGCAGTCGGGTTAAGGTACCTTTCTTTGCGGGGTGCTCCGCCCCCACAACCTTTGGAGGCGTTCCTGCGCTATTGGGCCTCCACAGCCCAAACCCCTTTGGCCCCGAAAG